>CAZCER010000015.1:4060-18111 GCA_964497385.1 uncultured Armatimonadia bacterium
CGGGCAGGTCGGTGATGAGCACGGCGTCGGCGCCCGAGGACGCGGCGGACTCGGCGAACGCGCGGTAGCCCCGTCGGTGAACGAGATTGCAGTAAGTCATGATGACGACCGGCGCGCTGACGCGCTCTCGGATGGCCGCGATCGCGTCCAAGACGCGGCCGGGCGTCGCGCCGTTCGCGAGGGCCGTCTGGCACGCGGCCTGGATGGTGGGTCCGTCGGCGACGGGATCGGAGAAGGGCATGCCGATCTCGAGGATGTCGGCGCCGGCTTCGACAAGTCCCGCGGCGAGTTCGACCGTGATCTCGAGCGACGGGTAGCCGGCGGTGAGGTAGACGACGAGGGCGCGCTCGTCGTTCCGCCTGAGTTGGGCGAACGCGTTGGTGAGTCTAGTTGGCGTCATGGGTGGGCGCCCCCTGCTCGACAAGCGGTCGGCCCGCGAGGCGGGCCACCTCGACGACGTCTTTGTCTCCGCGACCGGAGAGGTTGACGACGACGACCGCGCCGTCCGGCAGCGTCGGGCGAACGGCCCGGACTCCCGCGATGGCGTGAGCGGACTCGAGAGCGGGGATGACGCCCTCGAGGCGCGAGAGGTAGTGGAACGCGTCGAGCGCCTCCTGGTCGGTGGCCGAGACGTAGACGGCGCGTCCCGCGTCATGCAGATGGGCGTGCTCGGGACCGACGGCCGGGTAGTCGAGCCCCGCGCTCACCGAGTGCGTCTCGAGGACCTGCCCGTCGTCGTCCTGCATGAGGTAGCTGCGAGCGCCGTGAAGCACGCCCGGGCTGCCCGCGCCGATCGAGGCCGCATGCGCCCCGGTCTCGACGCCGCGCCCGCCCGCTTCGACGCCGATGAGTCGGACCTCCGGATCGGCGACAAAGGCGTGAAACACGCCGATCGCGTTGGAGCCCCCGCCGACGCAGGCGACCACCGCGTCGGGCAGGCGCCCCACGCGCCGGAGGATCTGCTCGCGCGCCTCGCGACCGATGACGGCCTGCAGGTCGCGCACGATGGTGGGGTAGGGGTGGGGGCCGACGACGCTGCCGATCACGTAGTGGGTGTGCTCGATGTTCGCGACCCAGTCGCGGAACGCCTCATTGATGGCGTCTTTCAGAGTGCGGGAGCCCGACTCGACGGGGATGACGCGGGCGCCCAGCAGCTCCATGCGGTAGACGTTCAGGGCTTGCCGGCGGACGTCCTCGGCGCCCATGTAGACCTCGCAGGGGAGGTCGAAGAGGGCGCAGGCGGTGGCGGTCGCGACGCCGTGCTGGCCGGCGCCGGTCTCGGCGATGATGCGGGCCTTCCCCATGTGCTTGGCGAGGAGCACCTGCCCGAGGGCGTTGTTCAGCTTGTGCGAACCCGTGTGGCAGAGGTCCTCACGCTTGAGATGCACCTCGCACCCGAGATCGGCCGAGATGCGGCGCGCGTGAAAGAGCGGGGTGGGGCGGCCGATGTAGGTGGCGAGCAGCTCGGCGAACTCGTCGTGGAACCGCGGTTCGGTCGCGACGCGCGCGTAGGCCGCCTCCAGCTCGGCGAGAGCGCCCATGACGGTCTCCGGCACGTACTGCCCTCCCCACTCTCCGAAGCACCCGTTGAGCGGCTGGCCTGGCATCTTCACTCCTCCTGTCCTGGATCGGCGTCCGCGCGGCGCACGGCCTCGACGAACGCTCGCAGTTTGGCGTGGTCCTTCTTACCGGGGCGCTTCTCGACGCCCGAACTGACATCGACGGCGTAGGGGCGCAGCTCGCGGACGGCTTCCCCCACGTTCGCAGGCGAGAGCCCGCCCGCCAGAATCACGGGGGCGCCTCCGGCCAGGGCGGTCCGCGCGATGGCGAGCGGAACGCGCTGGCCGGTGCCGCCATGGGCGCCCGGGACGTAGGCGTCGAGCAGGTACGCCGAGCAGCCGTTGCGGGTGAGAGACCGCACGTCCTCTTCGCTCCGCGCGCGGACCGCCCGGATGACGTCCCACTCGGCGAGATCCATGCAGAACGCGGAGGGCTCCTCGCCGTGGAGTTGGACGGCGGTGAGGCGACAGCGCACGGCCGTCTCGCGTATCGCGCGCAAGGGGGTGTTCACGAACACACCGACGCGAGCGATGAACGGGGGCAGGGCGGCCGTGATGCCCGCGGCAAGCGCCGCGGTGACCTGACGAGGGCTTTCGGCGAAGACGAAGCCGAGAGCGTCGGCGCCCGCGCGGACCGCGGCTTGAGCGTCCTCCAGGTTGGTGATTCCACAGATCTTCACGCGCGTCACAGCGATCGCCCCGCTTCCACAAACTCGCGTGCGGCCGCTTCCACGTCCTCGGCGCGCATGAAGCTCTCGCCCACGAGGACGGCGTCGACGCCCCATCCCGCCAGGCGGCGCAGGTCGGCGGCGTCCCGGACACCGCTTTCGGAGACGACCAGGCGTTCGCCCGGCGGAAGAGACTCGAGCACGCGCGCGGTCGTCTCCAGGTTCACCTCGAAGGTGCGGAGGTCGCGGTTGTTGACGCCGAGGATCGCGGCTCCGGCGTCGAGGGCGCGCAAGGCCTCATCGGAGTCGTGGGCCTCGACCAAGCTCGCCAGGCCCCGCTCGCGGGCGGCGAGGGCCAGCGCGGCGAGTCGGTCCGGTGAGAGCGCGGCGACGATCAGAAGCACGGCGTCGGCGCCGTACGCGACGGCCTCGTCGAGCTGGCGCTCATCGACGATGAAGTCCTTGCGCAGCAGTGGGACGGGGGTGGCGTTCGAAACGGCGGCCAGGTCCGCGAGCGAGCCCAGGAAACGGCGCTCCTCGGTGAGGCACGAGACGCCCGCGACGCCGGCTCGAGTGTAGGCGCGCGCGATCTCCGCCGGATCGAGGTCGGGTCGGATTGGACCCTTGGACGGGGACGCGCGCTTCACCTCGGCGATGACGGAGACGCCCGGCTGAGAGAGGGCGTCCGCAAGCAGAGCGGGGCGCAGCGGGCGGGTCCGGTCGGGAAGAGGTTCCGCGCGGCGGCGGGCGACGTCTAGCCGGGTGGTCTCGAGGATCTCGTCGAGGATCACGCCGCGACCCCCTCTTGGCTCAGGACTCGCAGCGCCTCGAGCTTCGCGGCGGCGGCTCCGGAGGCGATGGAGTGGCGCGCGCGCTCCATCGCCTGGGCGAGGTCGTCCGTCTGGCCGGCGGCGACGATGGCGCAGGCGGCGTTCGCGAGGACGATGTCGGTCTTGGGGCCTTCCGCGCCGCCCAGGATGGTGGTCGCGATGCGGGCGCAGTCGCCCCGCGCTCCGCCCGCGAGGTCCTGCACGTTTGCCTCTCGGAGGCCGAAGTCGCTTGGGTGAAGGGTGCGGCGCTCATAGGTCCCGTTCTCCACCCAGGCGAGGAGCGTCGGTCCGACGGTCGACACCTCGTCAAGCCCGCACAGACCGTGCACCACGAGGGCCCGATCGCACCCGAGCCGAGCGAGCGCCCCGGCGGCCAGGTCCACGGCCTCGGGGGCGTAGACGCCGACGATCTGGCGTTGCGCGCGGGCGGGGTTCGTGAGCGGGCCGAGGAGATTGAAGACGGTGCGCATGCCGAGTTCGGAGCGCGGGCCGGCGGCGTGCTTCATCGCGGGATGAAGTCTGACGGCGAAGAGGAAGCCAATGCCGATCTCGTCGATGCAGCGTCCGACGGTCTCGGGCGGGGCGTCGGTGTTGACGCCGAGTTCGATGAGGACGTCGGACGAGCCGCACGCGCTGGACACGGCGCGGCTGCCGTGCTTCGCGATGGGCGCTCCGGCGCCGGCGGCGACCAGTGCGGCGACCGTGGAGATGTTGAAGGTCTCGCAGGCGTCGCCGCCGGTGCCGCAGGTGTCGACGAGGCCCTCACGGGACGTGGGCACGGGTATGGCGTTCTCGCGCATCACCTCGGCGAAGCCGGCGACCTCGGCGTCGGTGGGGCCTTTGAGGCGCATGCCCATGAGCAGGGCTCCGAACTGCGTCGGCGTGGCCTCGCCGGACATGAGAACCCGCATGGCCTCGCGGGCCTCCTCGCGCGTGAGGTGCTTGCCTTCGGCGATGGTGTGGATGGCGGCTGTGAGTGCGTTCATCGCGCTTCGCCCCCTATGCGACCCTCAAGGAAGTTGCGGAGCAGATCCTTGCCCCGTTCCGTGACAATCGATTCCGGATGGAACTGGACTCCCTCGATCGGAGCGGAGCGATGGCGGAGCCCCATGACCTCGGACTCGTCGTCACTCGTCGCGGAGACCTGGAGGTCCGGTCCGATCGAGTCCCGCCGGACGAGAAGCGAGTGGTAGCGGACCGCGGTGAACGGGCTGGGAAGCCCCGCGAAGACGCCGCGTCCGTCATGGGCGATGGGGGAGGTCTTCCCGTGCATGAGGCGGCCCGCGCGGACCACCTCGCCGCCGAAGACGCTGCCGATGCACTGGTGCCCGAGGCAGACGCCGAGCGTCGGGACGCCGCGTTGGAGCCCGAACTCGCGGATGACTTGGCACGACACTCCGGCTTCGACGGGCGTCTTCGGTCCGGGCGAAATGCAGATGCGGTCCGGCCGGAGGTCGGCGATCTCGTCTAGAGTGACGCGGTCGTTGCGGCGCACGACCATGTCCGTGGTCATCTCGCCGAGGTACTGCACGAGGTTGTAGGTGAAGCTGTCGTAGTTGTCGATGAAGAGGATCACTCGGTCGCCCCCTTCGCGAGTTCGATCGCCGCGAAAAGGGCGGCGGCCTTGCTGAGCGTCTCCTCGTACTCCCGTTCGGGAACGGAGTCCGCGACGATCCCGGCGCCGACCTGGATGTGGGCGACGCCGCGGTCGACGAGGATCGTGCGGATGCCGATGCAGGTGTCCATGTTGCCGGAGAAGCCGAAGTAGCCGACCGCTCCGGCGTAGGGCCCGCGGCGCGTGGGTTCGACCTCGTCGAGGATCTCCATCGCGCGGATCTTGGGGGCGCCGGAGACGGTGCCGGCCGGGAAAGTGGCCTGGAGCACGTCGAACTGGTCGCGGCCGGGGCTGAGGGCGCCGGTGACGTTCGAGACGATGTGCATCACGTGGCTGTAGCGTTCGATGGTCATAAGGCGATCGACGCGAACGGAGCCGTACTCGCAGACGCGACCGAGGTCGTTCCTGCCGAGGTCCACGAGCATGACGTGCTCGGCGCGCTCCTTGGCGTCCTCGAGCAGCTCCCGCTCGAGAGCCTCGTCTTCCTCGGGCGAGGCGCCGCGCGGGCGCGTCCCGGCGATCGGCCGCACGGTCACCGCTCCGCGGTCGTGCGTCACGAGAATCTCCGGGGACGACCCCACGACGTGCATGCCTCCGAGAGCGAGGTAGTACATGTAGGGGGAGGGGTTCACCATGCGGAGCGCGCGGTAGATCTCGAACGGGTGGGTGTCGATCGGGAGGGAGAGGCGCTGGGACAGGACGGCCTGGATGATGTCGCCGGCGGCGATGTACTCGCGGATGCGCTCGACGGCCGCCTCGAACTCGGCTCTCTCGAAGTTCGTCGAGACGCCGTCCGGGAGGTCCCGGCCGCGCCGACGCGCCTCCGGAGGAACCGCGAGCATTCGGGGGGCGACGGCGGCGCCGCGGAGGAGGCTCTCGGTGCGCGCTATCCGCTCGCAAGCGTCGCGATAGGCCTCCTCCGGATCCCCGTTCACCCGTGCGTTCGCGACGATGCGCATCGTGTGGGCGACGTTGTCGAAGATGAGGAGTTCGTCGACGCCGGCCAGGAGGCACTCCGGCATGCCGAGGTCGTCGGGCGGCGCGTCGGGGAGGTCCTCGAAGAAGCGGACGGCGTCATAGCCCACGAAGCCCACGGCCCCACCGGCGAAGCGAGGGAGATCTGGCAGTTCCGCCTGACGGAAGGGCGCCAGGAGTTCACGCAAGACGGTGAGCGGCGATTCCCCCGGGCCGAGGCGGCGCTGGGAGGTCGTTCCCGCGCGCTCGATCCAGACGCGGTCGCCGCGGGAGCGGAGCACGAAGAAGGGGCTGTGACCGATGAAGCTGTAGCGCCCGATCCGCTCGCCGCCCTCGACGCTCTCCAGAAGGAACGCGTCGGCGTCCGGGCCGAGCTTGGCGAGGGTGGAGACCGGGGTCTCCGTGTCGGCCAGCAACTCGGTGTAGACGGGGATCAGGTTGTACTCCTGAGCCAGTTCGAGGAACGTGCTCTGGTCCGGCGTCGGCATCCGATGCGGCTCCTCCCGATGCGTGCATCCAAAAAGCAAATGAGGCCGGGAGTTTGTGAACTCCCGGCCTCACCAAGGTCCGATGCTACCGCGTACAGCAGGCGAAGGCGGGGGGCTAGGGCCCCCACCACCACTGCGCCGTGAGAATAGCGGTAGTGAGCGTCATGTTGGAAACGAGCATACAGGGGAGGCGCGGCCGCCGTCAATACGGGAACTACGGCGACTTTGCGGCCGGGCCGACGCGGAAGGCGTCCGCAGGGTAGTCGAGGTTCTTGGGCGCCTCGGCGAGCGCTGGATCGGGGCGTCCGGCGCAAAGGAACCACCACCGGCCAAGCGCTCCGAGGGCGAGGGCGGCGAACAGACCCGCGAGGAGATAGACCTGCGTCGGCGTGAGCGGCGCTCTCTGCTCGGTCGGTTCGCCTCGGCCCTCGTCCACCGCGGTCTACCCGCTTTCCGCGCTCGGAGGCGCGGGCGGCCCACTGCCCGCGAGCCACACGCAGAACGCGATGAGGAGCAGCGCGACGACCGCCAGGGAGATGAGTTCGGCTCGGCTGTAGCGGAACCGTCCGAGGTTGGTGACGATGCACGCCAGCGCGATGAAGGGCAGGCCGGGGAGGGGGAGATGCGTTGCGAGCACGGTCGCCATCGCGATCACGCACGCCGACGCGGCCCAGAGGATGGTGCGCGGGAGGTCGAAGACAAACCTTGCCGCCGCCGCGAGGAAGAAGCCGATGAAGAGCAGGTCGCCGGCGCCGACGATCGCGGACGCGCCGGTGGGGCTCAGGCCGACGTGCATCGCAGCCGCCGACGCCGCACCGAGAGCGGGGAGCCCGGTCGAGGCGGCCTCCACAACCTCGGGGTGGCGCTCCAGCATCTTCACGGTGAAGCCCCCCGAGAAGATGACGACGAAGTCCACGGCGGCGGCCGCCGCGGCGATCGGGGGGATGATGTTGGCTTCGCGCGCGACGCGCGAGAAAACGGCGCCGACGCCGACCCACCACAGCACGCTGGTCACATCGGCCACGGACCACTGAAGCGTTCCAAGCGGAGGCGGCCCCGCCGAGGCGCGAAGGAAGACGGTGGCCACGCCGAAGACGATGGAAATGGCCATGGCGGGCCAGGGATGGAGGGCGGCGAGAATCGCGAGTCGCGCCGCGGCGTAGACCAGAAGGAGCATGTAGGCGAGAGACACGGTGTGCAGCAGCCAGGGCGGCGGATCCACCGGCGCGAGCGGCAGCGCGACGCGCGCGACGAGGAGCGCCGCGACCAGCAGAGCGGGCAGGCGCCAGTCCGGAGCCTCGCGCGCGCCGGTCCGGGGCTCGGGCGCCTCGCCGCCCGAGCAGCCTGTGATTCCGGGAGAGCCGCAAGTCACGGGGTCCGCGCCTCGTCTCCGGCGCCGGTCGCCGCGCCGCCCTCGGGGATCAGTGGATCGGTGGGAGACGGCGCGGGCCCGCCGGCGAGGGCCATCAGAGGGCCCAACATGTGGACGACGGGCGGACGCCCGGCGCGGACGACGCGATGCCAGTCGAGGCGCAGCTTGGCGAGCTTGGTGGCTCGCAGCCCCTCGACCACGGAGTCGTGGACCGCTTCGAGGGGCGCGGGCCGTCTGGGAAGCTCGCGGCCGCGCAGGAGCACCCAGCACCCTTCGTCGGTCTCGATGGGGCCAAGGATGGCGCCCTCCTCGGCGGCGAGGAACTCGCTGTACTCCGCGTCCGAGCCGGGGAAGTCGAGCTGTGTGACCTCTCCGAGGGAACCACCGTTCTCCGCGCTCTCGTGCGAGGAGACGTCCCGTGCGAACTGCGCGAAGTTGTCCTTCGTGAGCACGCCTTCCAGCAGCATCTTGGCGTCCTGCTCCGCGCCGACGAGGATCCCGAGCGTCTCAACGGGCCGCGTGAGCACCGGCGCGACCGCGTAGAAGGCCTCGATCTCCTCCTCGGTCGGGACGATCCGATCGGCGACAAGCTGGTCGAAGAGCGCCCATCGACGGATCGTCCGTCGGGCCCGCTCCTCTCCGCCCATGTCCGCCAGGTAGGCGGCGTAGTCGTCCTTTGGGAGTCGGTTGCGCGCGGCCCGAAGGGTCTCATCGACGGCCTCATCGCTGACCGCGATCCCGCGTTCGGCGCAGAGCGCTTCGAGATGCACGTCGGCGACCATGTCCGCGAGCGTCCGCGCCGCGTAACGTTGGATGAGGTCGGTCAGAAGCTGGCCCGCCGTGATGTCCACGTCGCCGACGCGCGCCACAGGTTGGTCGGCGGAGAGGTCGCTCAGGGGCTGCGCCAGCGACGGAGCCCCGAGCAGGAGCAGCATGAGCCAGCCCGCGGAGCCTCTCCGGCGCATGAAGTTGGGTCTCATGAACGGTCGTCCTCCAGGAAGAACTCGTCGTCATTGGGCATGGCGGGCACACCGACGATGACCGCTTTGAAGTCGCCGTATCCACGGTGCGGCGTCCCCGTGGGGATGTAGATGACGAGACCGGGCTCGAGCTTCACCGTTTCCTCGCCGAGTTCGAGCCAGCCCTCGCCCTCGAGGATGTAGTAGACCTCCGTCGTCTGTTTGTGGTAGTGGCGCTCCGAGTCGCGGATCTCCGTCACATGGAGGTTCAGGATCGGCGTGTCGCGCCAGGTGAGGGGGCGCGTGCTCGAGCCGCACGGGCACGGCACGGGTTCCACCTCGCGCAGATGACGCACCACAGGCTTCGCGCCGATAGGTTCATTCGCGCTCATCGGATGCACCCTTCGTCAGTCCGCGCACCAGTTGCGTCGCCCGGTTGCGCGGGGCGTCGGCGATCTGCGTGAGCGCCTGGATGGCGCAGCGCTCGCAGCAGCCGAGTTCCAGCAGAGCTTGGATTCGGCGTGTGAGCGCGGCGTCCCTGCGCGTCTCGCGGGCCGCGATTTCCTCGGGGCCGGGCGGCGCGACGACCATGGTGAACTCGCCTCTGGGGGGATCGTCGAGTCTTGCGAGGACGGCCTCCGGGGTTCCGTGCAGGAGTTCCTCGTGGACCTTGGTGGCCTCGCGCAGCACCGCGACCGGACGCTCGGGCCTGAGCGCTCGCAGTTCGCCAAGCGCGTCTCGCGCGCGAACGGGGCTCTCGTGGAACACGACGCACTCGTCGCCCTCGAGGAGTTCCTCGAGAAGCCGTCGTCGGTCGCCGGGCTTCTTGGGGAGGAAGCCGACGAAGCGCACGCGGCGCGTGTCGAACCCGCAGACGGAGAGGGCCGCCGCCAGCGCGCTCGGGCCGGGCACGGGAAGCACGCGGCAGCCCGCGGCGAGAGCGAGAGCGACGAGGCGCTGGCCGGGGTCGGAGAGGCCGGGGGTCCCGGCGTCCGTGACGACGGCGCAGACGGCGCCCTTGAGGACGCTCTCGACGATTCGCCTAAGGTCCGCGTCGGACGTGCTCTCGGCGCACTGGCGGAGCTTCTCCGGCGGGATGTCGAACGCGCGCAGGAGGTCGCGGGTGTGCGACGGTCGCTCCGCCGCGAGGAGATCGCACTCGCGCAGGAGGCGCAGCGCCCTGGGGGATAGGTCCTCGAGGTTGCCGATGGGGGTGGCGCAAACATAGAGCGTTCCCCCTTGGAAGGGGGAACGCTCCGTCAAAGGCTGGTCTGGCGTGTCAGGCATCGCGAGCTACATCCCCATGGGGATGCCTCCGCCGGCTCCGCCGTACGGGTTGGCGGCCTGCGCCTCGGTCGCCTTCTGCATCTCCGCCTGGGCCAGGTCGTCCTCGCCGAGTTCCATGTACATGGAGTAGAGCTGGGCGTGAACCTGGGCGGCCTGCTGGCCGGTGACGTCCTCACTGACGGCCTCGAGGAGAGGCAGGACCTCGTCCTTGCGGTCGAGTTCGACGAGGCAGCGAGCGGCTTGTATCTCGATCTCCCACACGGGCTCGACCTCGGCCGCGATCTTCAGCGCGTCGTAGGCCTGCTCCCAGCGCTCGGCGTCGGCGTGCAGAAGCCCAAGCTGGAAGTAGAAGGAAGAGAGGCCCTCGTAGGGCGAGGTCGGCTCGACGCCGCTCAACTCGGCGTTCTCGGCGACCTCCTTCTGGCGCTCGGCGATGATCTCCTCGAGGAGCGCGATGGCCGCCGTCGAGGCGGCTTCGTCTTCGTCGGGGGTCCGGTCGGCCATGTTCCAGAACATGAGCCAGGCGACTTGGGCTTCCTTGTCCTCGAACTCGACGGTCGCCTCTTTGACGAAGGCGTCGATCTTCTCCTGGTAGACGCGGCCCTTCTTGGACTCGAGTTCGGTGGCGCGGGCGTCCTCTTTGGTGTCCTCGAAATCGGCGGGCACGCCGGCGTCGTCGATGGACTCCAGCCGCAGGATGTAGCAGCCCTCGTCGGTCTCGATCGGATCGCTGAGGCCGCCGACCTCCATCTCGTAGAGCACGTCGCGGAGTTCCTCGGGCATCCGCTGGAGGCCCTGGTAGTCCATCTCGCCGAGGTCGCCGCCTTGGGAGGCGGTGAACATGTCGTCGCTCTCCGCTTTCGCCACTTCGGCGAAGTCCTCACCGTCGTCCGCGAGGCGCTTGTGGATCTCGTCCGCGAGGGTGAACGCCTCTTCCTTCGTGCGGTCGAGCCACTTGGGGCGGTCGGGGTCCTCGGACTCGGACGACTCGGAGGACTCCGTTGAGCCGGACTCTCCCGCCGCGGACTCGGGAGCGGCGGACTCGGCCGCCGATTCGGCGGAAGACTCGGCTGCGCCGGACTCGACGCCGGACTCGACCCCGGACTCGGCCTCAGGCTCGGACTCCGCGGCGTTCATCTCCTCCCACTGGCGCACTTCGCGCTCGGTGGGGGCCTTCACATAGATCTGGGAGACCTTGAACTTGCGGTACTTGGCGAGCAGCTCGGCGTCGGAAACCGTCACGTCGGAGGTGAGGCTCTCCTTGAGCTGATCCTCGATGATCTGCTGCTCGAAAGACCCCCGCCGCGCCTCGGCGTCGCGCTTGACCTGGGTCTTGAACGCTTCCCAGGTGGTGTTTTGCGCGACGAGGAACCGCTGACGCTCGGGGGTGCCCTCTTCGCCGGCCGCCTCGAACTGCGAGTTAATGAACTCGTCCTTTTTGGCGTCGATCTCGGCGCGCGTCGGCTTGATCCCGAGCGAGGCGGCCTGCTGCTTGATGACCGTGTCGCGGATCGACCCCTCGACCGCCTGGTAGATCGTGGCGAAGTGGGTCTGCGGTCCCCTGCCGAAGTAGCTCTCGTAGTTCTCGACAAGGCGCCAGAAGCGATCCGCGGTGATCTCGACGCCGTTGACCTTCATGACGATCTGCTTCTGCGGCCCACGGCGAAGCTGGGGAGCGCTCCCGAAGCTCCAGAACGCGCCGACGACGAAGATCAGTGCGATGAAGAAAAGGAGGACCTGCACCCAGCGCCGTGCCTTGGCGCTCTTCTGGAACCTGACAAAGGACATAGACCGTCACGTCTCCTGTTGGTGTTGGTGAGAACTCCTAAGTATAACCAGCCGCCTGGAGCAGGTCGAGGGTCGGACCGGCTTCGGTGGGCGGATCGGGCTACTCCGTGTCGTCGCGCACCACCAGCGTTCCGATGCCGGTGTCGGTCAGGAGTTCCATAATGACCGCATGGGGGAGGCGCCCGTCGATGATGTGAACGCGGTTGCCGTCGCCCTCCAGCGCAAGAAGGCACGCCTCAAGCTTGGGCCCCATGCCCTTCGCGAACTCCGGCTTCGCGAGCATCGACCGCGCCTGAGTCTCGGTGAGCCGCGAGATCAGCGTAGAGGGGTCTTGGGGGTCCTCGAGCACACCGGGCACGTCCGTAAGGGTGATGAGGGAGCACGGGGCGAGCGCGCGCGCGACGGCGCCCGCGGCGGTGTCGGCGTTGACGTTGAGCGCATGGCCGTTCGGGCCCGCGGCGATGGAGCACACCACCGGGATGAAGCCTCCGTCCAGGAGGTTCGTGAGCAGCCCCGGCTGGATCGCGTCGATCTCGCCGACGAACCCCAGTTCGGCGGCGGCCGCCTGGCGCGCGCGGATGAGATCCCCGTCGCGGCCCGAGAGGCCGGCGGCGAGGCCGCCGAGGTCCTGGATGAGGCCGACGATGCCCTTGTTGATCTTGCCTGCAAGGACCATCTCGGCGACCTCAAGCGTCGTCTCATCGGTCACGCGGAGGCCGTTCACGAACTTGGCCTCCGCCCCGAGCCGGCCCATCATCTCGGAGACCTGCGGCCCGCCGCCGTGCACGACGACGGGGCGCATGCCGACGAGGTTCATGAGCACGACGTCGCGCATGACCTCGCGGCTGAGTTCCTCGCTCAACATCGCGGCGCCGCCGTACTTCACAACCACGGTGCGCCCGTGGTAGCGTCGAATGTAGGGAAGGGCCTCGACCAGCGTCTCGGCCCGCAGTCTCAGGTTCTCCATCGTCCGCCGTCCTTGCGCCCGGCTGGCGCGCGGCTCTCCGCGCGCCGCCCGCGTCGGGCTCCTCAGGTGTGGTACTCCGCGTTGATCTTGACGTAGTCGTACGTGAAGTCCGAGAACCAGTAGTGCGCGGCCCCTGCGCCCAGCCCGAGGTCCACGTCGATCTCCACCTCGGACGCGCGCATCTCCTCGGCGGCTTGGGCTTTGCCTCCGGGCGTCGGCGCTCCGGAGACGAGCACGGGCGTGGCGCCCACGGTGATCGAGAGCTTTGCCGGATCGGCCTGAGCCCCGGACTTCCCCACCGCCATCCAGATGCGACCCCAGTTCGGGTCCGCGCCAAAGAGGGCGGTCTTCACCAGCGGCGACTCCGCGATCGCGCGGGCGGCCAGCAGCGCGTCCTCGTCCGAGACCGCTCCGCGGACCGTCACCCGCGCGACGCGCGTGACGCCCTCGGCGTCGCGTACGAGTTCCTTCGCGAGTTCCTCGCAAAGCGCGCGCAGAGCGTGGGCGAACGCCTCGTACGCTGCGGGATCGGCGTCAATGTCCACGCCGGAGGCGCCGTTCGCGAGAAGGAAGACCGAGTCGCTCGTGCTGGTGTCCCCGTCGATGGTGATCCGGTTGAACGTCGGCTCGACCGCATGGCGGAGCGCCTTGCCGAGAGACTCGCTTGTCGCGCGCGCGTCGGTGGTCAGGAAAGCGAGCATTGTCGCCATGCGCGGGGCGATCATCCCGGCGCCCTTGGCCGACCCGCCAATGGAGAACCGGCCGGAGTCGAGTTCACACGCGAGCGCGCGCGACTTGGGGCGCGTGTCCGTGGTCATGATCGCTTTCGCGAATCCGTCGCCGCCCTCCCGCGAAAGACCGGCGGCGGCCTCAGCGACGCCGGGCGCGAGCTTCTCCAGGGGCGGAACGTCGCCGATCACGCCCGTCTGCGCGAGGAGCACCGCGCCGGATGCGGCCGCCCGCCAGGCGGAGAGTCCGCGCGCGGCAAGGGCGACCATCGCGCGCGCGACGGCGAGGCCCGCCTCGCCGGTCGCGACGTTGGAGACGCCGCTGTTCGCCACGACGCCGCTCACCGGCGCGCCGCTTGCGAGGATCTCGCGGCTCAGCACGACGGGCCAACCGGGAAGCGAGTTCGTGGTGAACATGCCGGCCGCCGAACAGGGGCGGTCACTCGCCACGAGCCCCACGTCCGGCCCGCGTTCCTTGATCCCGCATGAGGCGCTTCCCGCGTGGAAGCCCTCCGCCGCGCAAACCCCGCCATCGACCCACTGCCAATCCGCCATGCCGTTCACGTCATCCTGTCCAGCATGCGCCGCGCCACCGGGTGGCTCGTGGGCCGCCCGTCGAGGAACGCGATCACGTCATCCACGGCGTCGTCTCCGACGCGTTCGAAAGTGTCCTCACTGATGCCCGCGTAGTGCGGCGTCAGGAGCACGTTCGGGAGGCCGCGCAGAGGCGAGTCCCCCTCGAGCGGCTCACGCTCAAAGACGTCGAGCAGCGCGCGCGGAGCCCCTCCACGGAGACGCTCCGCGAGGGCCTGTTC
>CAZCER010000016.1:0-6687 GCA_964497385.1 uncultured Armatimonadia bacterium
CGGAGCGGCCATCACGGGAAGCAACATCTGCGTCGCCGACGGCGTCCTCTACGTCCGCCGAGACGATTGGTGCCTCTTGCTCGACGTGGCGACCGGCGCGGAGCTGGGCGCCTTCACCGCGCCGGCGCATCCCGATGGCGCGAAGTCCCTCTGGGGCTACATCGCGTGCGAAGACGGCGTGCTCTATGGTTCCTTGTCGAATCCGGGCCACACGGTGAAGTTCGCTTGGCAGCAGGCGGACATGACGGACATGCTCTCCGAGTCCGATCTGCTGTTCGCGATGGACGCGAAGACGGGCGCGACCCTCTGGCGGTTCGAGCCCGAGCACTCGATCCGCCACAACGCGATCGCCGTCGCCGCGGGCCGCGTGTACATCATCGACCGCCCCCTCGCCCAAGCGGACGCGCCCGAGGGCAAGGGCAAGCACGATCTCGGCAAGCTCCTGGCTCTCGACGCTCGCACGGGCGAGCCGTTGTGGCGGGTCGATGAGGACGTCTACGGCACGATGCTCGCCGTGAGCGCGCCGCGCGACATCTTGCTCATGACGTATCAGAGCACGCGGTTCCAGCTCGCGTCCGAGGCGGGCGGGCGGATGACCGCTTTCCGCGCTTCGGACGGGGAGCGGCTCTGGGAGGTCGAGGACGCCTACGAGTCGCGCCCTCTCATCAACGGCGACACGGTCTTCGCGCAACCGAGCGCCTGGGACCTGTTGACGGGCCGCAAGCTGGAGTTCGCGTTCGCGCGCTCGTACGCGTGCGGCACGGTGGCGGCCTCCAGGAACATGATGGTCTTTCGCTCCGCGACGCTCGGGTACCGCGACCTTGCAGGCGACCGGGGCACTGAGAACTACGGGGGCATCCGTCCGGGCTGCTGGATCAACCTGCTGCCGGTGGGCGGGCTTCTGCTCTCCCCGGAGACCTCGAACCAGTGCACCTGCAGCTACCTCAACAAAGCGAGCATCGCGTTGCAGCCCTACGGGGTCCGGCCGCCGCGGATCACGCCGAAGGGAGGCGACTCGAACGCCCCCGTTGCCGTCGAACTGACGAGTGAGGATCCCGAGGCGGGGATTCGGTACACGCTCGACGGCGCGTCGCCAAGCGCCGCTTCGCCTCTCTACACCGGCGCGGTCACGATCGCCGAGTCCTGCACGCTGACGGCCCGCGCGTTCAAGCCCGGTCTGCCCCCAAGCCCAACCGAGACGGCGAGCTTCCGCATCGAGCCGGATCTCATCCCGCTCGACGATCCCTCGTGGTGGGTTAGCGACGCGGCGGACGCAACGCCCCCCAAGAGTGACTGGCGCATCGTCTCCGGAGTCGCCAAGGAGCATTCCAACCACTTCGCGGGAGCGGCCGCTGAAACCAGCCCGACGGTGGAGCGACCGGGGACGTTGCGCGTGCTCGAGGCGTCGGCGGGCTGCGGCGACGGAACGCTTCTGGCCGAGCTGTCGAGTGAGGATGACGACGGCATCGGACTCGTGTTTCGCGTTCAGGACGCCGAGCGCTACTACGTCTGGTCGATGGACCGGCAGCGCAAGTTCCATGTCCTCGCGGTGAAGGACGGCGCGTCGTACCGCGTTCTGGCGGTCAATGACTCGAGCTATCCCGCCAACGCATGGGTTTCCGTCCGGGTGGAACTCCGCGGTTCGCGGATCGCGGTGTACGTGAATGACGAGTTGGACCTAGAGGCCCGGGACGCCACGTACAACTCGGGCAGGTTCGGTCTGTACGCGTGGGGCTCCGCCGGCGCGGCGTTCCGGCGGCTGAAGTGGTTTGGCGCCTAGGTGGCACGCAATATCAGGTTGTTGCGTACGTGAATACAGGGGAATCCCTTAGTGCACCCCTGGTGGGCCCCCAATATACTGGCAACGGGCCCCCCAATGCCCAGGAACCCAGCCGTCCCCACCGAGATCCACTATCCGACCTTGGGGGGCCCGATTCACGTACGGCCCGCGCGCGCCGCTGAGCGCCTTAGCGCTTCGTTCACACCCTCACTCCAGCCTTGAGCGCAGGCGAGCGCGCGATTCCCGCGAACACTCCGTCGGGGGTTCGGCTCGGGAGGCGCGGAGTGCTTCGGCGAGATGCGTGCGTGCTGGCGGCGGGCGTGTTGCTTGCGTTGTCGGTGACATCGAGGGCGAGGGGCGCTCCCGATCCCGTCCATGAGTGGGTCCTGGACGCCCGGGCGGTCTCTGAACGCGACCTCGCGCCCTCTGTTGGCGATCTGGCAGGCAGGCTCGACGCAGCGCCCGTTCTCGGGTCGAATCCGCCCCATGTCGACTTTGGGGGCGCGAACCGCCTCGAGGTCCTACCGAAGGGCGTCCTTTCGGCGCTCCCGCGCTCCGCGATCACGATCGAGGCTTGGGCGGCGCTCCGCACGACGAGCGACTGGGGCGCGGTGGTCGGGCATCTGCAGGACAACGGCGGGTTCGAGAAGGGATGGGCGCTGGGGAACCGGGGGCGGCGCTTCACCTTCGGGCTCTCGACAGCGGGCGCCGATGACGGCGACGGGCTCATGACGTACCTCGACGCCGAGACTCCGTTCCGACTTAGGCGATGGCATCACGTCGTTGGCGCTTACGATGGGGCGGAGATGCGCCTGTATGTCGACGCCGCGCTCGCCGCGACGTCCGACGCGCAGTCCGGGCCGATCGCGCAGGCGGACTCGTGGCTCGCAATCGGCGCGTACCAGGACGACAATGAGTTGTACCTTCTCGACGGCGCCGTGCATTCGGTGCGCCTCTACGACCGAGCGCTGAGCGATGCCGAGGTGCGCGAGCGCTATGAGGCCGGGCGCGGCCTCTTCGAGAACGCGCCCCCGCTGCCCAATCCGCCGAAGTCGTTGCCCCCGTTGCTGATCGACGGCCCTTGGGCCGCGTTCGCGGACCAGGACTCGGCGACCATCCGCTGGTCCACGGACGAAGCCGCGCCGACGGTTCTCGAGTTCGGGCTTGGGGACTCCCTGGAGCGGATAGCGGACCCCGCGCTCACGCGCGAGCATGCCGTGACCGTTCCAGGCCTCGCCCGCGACACCGAGTACGCCTACCGCGTCCTCATGCCCGGCCCGAACGGGGAACTCGCCACTCCGACCTACCCGCTCGACACGGAGTTCGACTACACGGCGCCGCGCCTGCCGGACGCGGGCCCCCACCCGCCGGAAGACGCCGAGGCGGACCTCTGGGCCGGGGCGGCCCAGGCCATCCTGGAGCGAACCGGCGTGACGGGCGGGTACTGCATCGATCTTGGGTGCGGAGACGGGCGGCTTGGCCTGGAGATCGCGCGCCGGTCGGATCTCCGCGTCGTGGGCGTCTCGACGGACCGAGCGGCCGTGGCCCGGGGTCGCAACGCCTTGCGCGAGGCCGGCCTCTACGGGACGCGGGTTACGCTCCGCTGCGTTGAGTCGCTTTCGAGCCTGCCCTTCCCCGACTACACCGCGAACCTCGTTGTCTCGAGCGAACTGCTGCGGGGCGAGGGTCTTCCGGCGGAGCCGTCGCTGTTGGAACGCCTGCTGCGACCGCAGGGCGGACAGGCGATGCTGGGCGTCTCCGGACGCGCGAGCGCCGACGCGCGAGAGGAGCTGGGGGCGTGGATGGGCGGGAAGGCCGATGTCGTCGAGGAGGGCGGCGTCGCATGGGCCCGGATGACTCGCGGCGAGCCGCTTCCCGGGGCGGGCGAGTGGACGCACGCTTACGGTGACGCGGGGCAAACGGCGAACAGCCACGACGAACTGCTCCGGGGCGAGGCGGGCAAGACCATCGAGGTGCAGTGGTTCGGGCTTCCCGGCCCCAACGCCTTGGTCGACCGTTTGGCTCGGAAGATCGGTCCGCTCTCGACGGCGGGGCGCGTGTTCACCTTCGGCAATGACCGCATCATCGCTCAGGACGCCTACAACGGGTCGATCCTCTGGTCGGTCGAGATCCCCGGCATGCTCCGGAACAACATTCCTCGGGACTCGGGGAACGCCGCGGCGACGGAGGAGCGGCTGTACCTCGCCGTGCGCGACCACTGCTGGGCTTTCAACACGGCGACGGGTGCGCGAGTCGCTTCGTACGACGTGCGCCCCGACCGGGCGGACGAAAGCTGCGACTGGGGCCTGGTGGCCGCGGTGGACGGCCGGCTCTACGGGACCTCGGTGGCGAGAGGCGGCATCCATACGGAGTTCAGGGGGCCGCGCTACTGGTGGGACGGCAAGTCCGGCGAGGACATCCTGAACGTCTGCGCGGATGACCTGTTCGCACTGGACCCCGACACCGGCGAGCGGCTGTGGACCTATGAGGGTCTGATTCTTGGCTCCACGATCGTTATCGGGGACGGACGCGTGTGCTTCCTGGAGAGCCGGGCGCCCGAGGCGTTGGAGTCGCCGGACCGCCGACTCGGCGACGAACTCTGGACCGACGCCTGGATCGTGTCGCTCGACGCCGGCGCCGGCCGCAAGCTCTGGGAGAAGCCGCTTGGGCGCTCCGTGACTCCCATCGTGACGTACACGGTTTTGCGAGACGGGCAGCTCGCCCTGGTGCGGTCGTTCGACGGCGGCTACCACGTGGCCGCGTACGCGGCTGAGGACGGCGCGGAGCGCTGGACGGCCGAGCACGCTTGGAAGTCGGATAACCACGGTCACCACATCCAGCACCCCGTGCTCGCGGATGGACGGTTCTTCCTGGAACCGAGGGTTTATGACTGGGTGACGGGCGCGCCGATCGACGTGGAGTTTCCGGGGCGCTCGAAGTGCGGGACGATGACGGCTGCTGAGTTCCTCCTACACTACCGGGACTACAACTCCGAGGTGTGGGATCTGGAGACGAACACGATCACGGAGTTCAACCGCTTGCGCACCAATTGCTGGTTGGGGCTGATCTCCGGCGGCGGCCTTCTCATGGCTACCGAGTCGGGGGCCGGATGCAGTTGCAACTGGCCCATCTACACCTCCCTGACCTACCGGACGAAGGATGACTACTGATGCTCCGTCGCCCCGCCGTGTCGCTCGCGGTTCTTGCCGTGCTGGTCGCCGGTTCGGCTGGCGCGCAGACGTCCGATGACGCTCTCGACTGGCCCACCTACCGCCGCGACGCGGGACGGACGGCCGTCTCCGCCGTGACGCTCGACCCCGCTTCTCTCTCCGAGCGCTGGGTTTACGTCTCCCCCGCGCCGCAGGCGCGCGGCTGGACGAAGCCGGACCCGAGGGACTGGTACAACAGCCCGACGGTCGAGAATCAGGACGCGCTCGACATCGACTCCGTGTTCCACGTTGCCGCGGTCGGCGACCGCGTGTTCTTCGGGAGCGCGACGGAGGACTCGCTCATCGCGCTCGACGCCGCCACCGGCGCCTGCCTCTGGGCCTACACGACGGATGGTCCGGTCCGCTTCGCTCCGCACGTTGTCGAGGGGCGCGTGTTCTTCGGCTCCGATGACGGTCATGTGTACTGCGTGGACGCGGCGTCGGGCGACCTCGTCTGGGAGCGCCGCCTGGCCCCGAGCGACTACCAGGTTCCGAGCGACGGGAAGTTCGTGTCTCTGTGGCCCAACCGCACCGGAGTGGTCGTGTTCGACGGCGCGCTGTACTGCGGGATGGGTCTCTTCCCGCCCGAAGGCGTCTGGATCTGCGCGCTCGACGCGGCGACCGGCTCGAGCGAAGACCCGGGGCGCTATCTCCGGGTGCAGGGCGACGTCTCGCTTCAGGGTTACGTGCTGGCGTCGGCGGACAACGTGTACTTCCCCGGCGGGCGCGAAGGACCGTGGATCTTCGACCGCGCCACGGGCGAGCGCAAGGGGCAGTTCGACAGCGGCGGAGGCGCCTACGCCGTTGTGTCCGGCGAGAGCCTGATCACGGGTCCGGGGCGCACGTCGGCTCGGCTTGAGGAGTTCGGCGCCGAGACCCGGGACCGACTGGCGACGTTCGCGCTCGCGCGGCGCATCGTGGTCACACCCGAGGTTTCGTTCATCGCGTCCGCCACGGACCTATTCGCCCTGGACCGGACGCGCTACCTCGCTCTGGGCGCCGAGATCCAGGCGGTCGCGAAGGAGCGCGACGAGGCGGAGCCGGGATCTGAGGGGCGCGCGGCGTTGACCGAGCGGCTGGACGCACTCGAGGCGGAGCGCGAGGCCTGCACTGGCTGGCGCGTGCCGGTGGAGGATGTCTCCGCTCTGGCTGTGGCCGGAAACCACGTCGTGGTTGGTCTGCCCGGCCGAGTTGCGCTGTATCGGGCGGCAGACGGTGCGGAGGCATGGTCCGCGGAGGTCGAAGGCGTGGTGAAAGGTCTCGCGATCGCGCGTGGCCGCCTGTTCGCGAGCACGGACGCGAGCCGCATCTACTGCTACGACTAACTTGGTCGGGAGCCGGCGCGCGGCGGCGGGGAGGGGCGGTTGCGGGCTAGGACTTCGAATCTTCTTTGTCTGCTGCGAAGGCCGGGGCGTACGGCGGGGGAATAGTACTCTTGGAGGCTAATGTCGCGCGATAGTGGATGTTCGGCGGGTGGGCGACGGGGTGGTGGAGCGGTTGCGGGTGGTCCGATTCGTGGTGCGCTCGGTTGGGCGTCCTCCGACTAGAAGCGTGACGTCTGAATGCGTACAAGAAAGGACTGACAGCGTATGCGACGCAAGGGCGGCTTCACCCTCATCGAACTGCTGGTCGTCATCGCCATCATCGCCATTCTAGCGGCTATTCTCTTCCCCGTGTTCGCGAAGGCCCGCGCTCAGG
>CAZCER010000016.1:6697-10517 GCA_964497385.1 uncultured Armatimonadia bacterium
GACCTCGTGTCTCTCGAACGTCCGGCAGCAGGCCACGGCGTTCCTGCAGTACGCGTCCGACTATGACGGCAAGTTCCCGCCGTTCAACGTCTGGCATTGGCCGACGGGCGACATGTGTCCCGATTGGTACAACCCGCGCGTGAGTTTCGGTTTCAACCCGACCATGCCGTACATCAAGAACTTTCAGATCTTCGACGATCCGGGCGGCGAGTTCCTGTCGCAGTACCGGGATGACGCGATCTTCGGGAAGGTCATCCTCTACAGCGACTACAACTGCTGGGCGGGGTACGGTTACTGGGAGTTCAACAACGGGTGGGTCAGTCTCGGCGGCAGCCCCCGGAACATCTACACCGCAAGCCTCACGAGCCCGCAGGTGGTCGGCACGATGTGGGACTACTTCGCGAAGGACGACAAGGTGGCCAACCCCGTCGACCGGTTGCTGAGTTCGTGCGCCCTCTGCACCAACTGGACCGCCCCCGCGCACGGCGGCAGCTTGGCGGACCTCACCAACAATGAGGCGCTCGCGGAACTCGGAGCGAACGAGGGCTTCGTGGACGGTCACGCCAAGTACAAGCAGGGACGGCGCATGGTCGTCATGGATTACGTCGGGTATCACTTCTTCTAGCGCCGAGGCGCGAAAGGGGAACGCACGATGCGGTTCTGGACGCTGTGCGCGGCGGCTCTGGCGTTGTCCGTCGTCTTCCTGACGGCGGGATGCAAGGGCGGTTCCACGGTGGTGGACGAGGACGCGACTCAGAAGGCGATCCAATCGGCGCCGAAGGCCGGTATGCCGGGGTCGCCGGGGGCGCCTGAGTCCAAGGGCGCTCCCACGTCCGGGGAGACAAAGAAACTGGGCTCCGGCCCCGTTGGTGGCTAGGCTGCCGATCGCTTGCATGACATGGACGAACTGAGCGGGCCTCTTTCGGCGAGACCGGGGGAGGCCCGCTCTCTGTACGCCTCACCGATCCGGGCGCGTCCCGTGGAACTCGGGATGCCAGGTCCCGGGGAGCCTGTGCTCATCCGTCGGTCTGAGTGCATCGTCCAGAAGCGTCCAGCGCCCGTCCAGGAGCAGAGCCGTCCCCATGCCTCGGTGCGGCGTGAGGAAGTCAGCCGGCCCGCCCACGAGGTTCCATCCGCCCGGACCCTCGAATGTCAGGACCAACTTGTCCTGGTTCGTGACTGTGTCGAGGTCTACTTCGATCAGCGCCTCGTTCAGCCAGAAGCCGCAGCGCGCGTCCCCACGGATGGGGCAGCGGTAGACGTCCGTGTTCTTGATGTAGGGGTACACCTGGTCGCACCACGCGTCGGCGGGCGGCAGGAACCCGTCGTGGTCCTGAGCGTAGGCTCTGAGCCCTAGCCCGACCTGCATCTGGTTCCTGGCGCAGCATCCCCAGTTCACCCTGTCCCTGGCGCCTGAGAGTACAACGCTACAGACGGTGAGGACGGCGCCGACGACGCAGGCGACGATGGCGGCGTTGCGTACGGTCGTCAGAAACAGCGCCGGGTGGAGGCAACTGATGCGGGGCACGGGCTCGTCGGCTGGCTCGTCAGTCATCGGCTCGCCTCCTCTCGGACAGCCTGGCCGCGCCGCGGTCGGGGCTCAGCGGCTCCGCAGGGCGAGCAGGCGTCGCGAGCCAAAGAGGCTTGGGAGCCGTACCGGGCCCGACCCACTTTGCGTGCCCGTCAACGAAGGTGAGGTTCGCGCCGCCATTGTGCGGGTGCACCTCGTCGCCAGGCCCGCCGACCCGGTTCCAGCCGTCTTCGCCCTCGAATGTGAGAATCAGCGTGTCCGCGTTCGTAACAGCGCGTACGTCTGTCCCGGCAACGGTCGAGTTCAGCCAGTAGCCGCTCTGCTCGCACTTCCGCGAGGGGCAGAGGAACAAGGAGCGAGGCTTGGCGGCGAGGACGAGGACGTCACACCAGCGATCAGCGGGCGGGAGCCGTTCGTCATGGTCCTCGGCGTAGGTGAGCAGCGCGGTCGCGCTCTGACGCTCGTTCGAGAGGCAGGCGTTCGGCCGGTTGTGCTCTCGATGCAGGGCGCGCGGCACGAGGAAGCCGTAGACCAGGCAGGGGACGCCGACGAGCGGCACCAGCACCGCCGCGATCAGCCACTCCCGTGTTCGGGCGCGGCGGAGTCTCTCGGCGTTCGGGTGCTCGGTCATGGTGCAGTCCGATCCACACGGCGATCGGTCGCTCCACCGCGGCGGCGTGCGCGGGGTGTCAGGCGTGGGCGCGTTGCAGGTCTACGTCCGACTGCCGGCGCGCTGGCCACAACGGCACTGGGCCGGATGGGGTCCCACCGTCCCGCCGGACGGCCCCCCTATGCGGCTCCTCCATCGATCTCGGTGGCAGCCGCCTCCATCGTCGCCTAGGCTCAGTCGTCCCGCCAGCCGGACGGATGCGGCTCCGACTCGTCCGTCGGGGCGCTCTCGGCGGGCCGCTTGCGTTCGGGCGTCATGACCGGGGCATGCGCCGCGGGCGGGAGCGGCGACCAGGTGGGCTTCCACTCGACCGTCACGCCGCTTGTCGGGCTCAGCCACTTGGCATGGCCGTCCACGAAGGCGACGTTGCCGCTTCCATTGTGCGGCTTCTCCATGTCGGTCTCGGTTCCGGTCCTGTCCCAGGAGTCCCGCGCCTCGAACTGCAGGATGGCCTCGGCGGGCTTCTTGAACTCGGCGAGCGCACGGCCGGGAACGGGGTCGTTCAGCCAGTAGTTTGAGCGCGTTCCGCCGAGGCTCGGGCAGCTCAGGATCGTGTGGTTCATGATGTGGGGCGACACGCACTCGCACCAGGAGGTCCGGGGCGGGAAGCGCTCGTTGTTGTCCTGCGCGTAGGAGAGCAGACCTGTGGCAAGCTGTCGCTGGTTTGAGAGACACGAGGTCTGCCGCGCCTTCTCCCTCGCGTTCGCGAAAGCCGGGAAGACGATGGCGGCCACGACGCCGAGGATCAACAGCAGCACCGGCACGGCCACGATGGCGCAGAGAAGCACGATGAGGCCGACCGGCGCACCGCTCTTCGGCGCCGGGGCGTACGGGTGCGGGGGTGGGGCTGGTGGAGCGCCCTGCCCTGGTTGCCATCCCGTTGGTCCCTGAGCCATCCGACAGCCCTCCCTGTTCCCTCACCGGCAGGGACGCCGGCGCCACTGGCTGCGCGCGGACCGAGACGGTCCGCCTTTTCGGGTCGGGCGGGCACGGAGACCCGGCCCTACGACACTGGCGCGTGTTTCGCGAGATAGCGTTTCAGTGATTCGGCGAGTTTGTCGAGCCGGTTGTCGTCGAACCACATCGAGCCCTCGTGCGCGACCTGACGGAAACGATGGACGAAGCGCTGGATCATGTCCCTATCCGCGCCGTTCCGGATCGACTCCTGCAAGGCGCGGGGTAGATCGCGGAGATCGTCCACCTTGCGCGTCACTCCGGGGTGCGCGTAGTAGGGAGTCGCGAGGTTCACGACGGGCTTGTAGTGCATCAGAGCCTCGAAGCCGACGGTGGAGTTGACGACCAGTACGCACTCCGCCTTCTCGATCACGTCGTGCGAGTTCGTCTCGGGCGGCAGGATGCGGACGTTATCGGTGTGCCTCTTGATGAAGCGCAGCATGGAGGTGGGGAAGTAGCCGATCGCGTTCGGATGCTCCTTGATCCAGAGTTCGTACCCGTGCGGCACACAGCGCGAGGCGTACTCGACAAGGAACTCCTGATGCCAGAACTGCGGCGCGCGGATGAGGATCTGCATGCCCTGGCACGCGGCTCTGGTCGCCAAGTATCTGATCGAAGAACTGGCGCGACTTCCGGTCGAGGTCGATTACGCATCGGAGTTCCGG
>CAZCER010000016.1:10527-17763 GCA_964497385.1 uncultured Armatimonadia bacterium
TGCATGTCGAGCGGGAAGTGCATCGGCAGATAAACGAAGGGTCTCTCGTAGTCCGGCGCGGTGTAGAAGGCGCGGTTGAGGCGCGAACGCACGAAACGCTCCCCGAAGCTCATGCCGATCCGTGAGGTGGGAGTCCGCCAGTCGGTTTCCTCGGGCAGTCCAAGGACGTGCCGCCAAAGACGGCGCACGGAGCCCGATACGGGCATCTGGCTGATCTCCACCTGCCGGACGCCGCCCAGCACCTTCCGGCGCTCGACGAAGGGGCGCATCCACTCCCGCGCCGCGGCGCGTTCCTCGTCGGTGATCTCGGGGAGTTCGATCGGTCGCGGGTCCTCCCACTCCGCGTGCATGTCCCCGTAGAGGAGGCAGTGCCCCTGGAAGAGAGGGCTCGAAGTCATGATGACCGGCACGTTGTGCGCGCGGCCCATCCAGTACGCGCATTGGCGGGTGATCTCGGAGCCGAGCACCTGGAAGATGGACCGGACGCGGTGGGTCTCGAAGAGATGCTCGAACACGCGGAGGGTCGCGACCGTGCGGCGGGCCCAGCGCTCTCGACCCTTCTCGTAACGGTTGGTGCGCTCGCCCCAGTAGATCTGAGTGATGGGCGGGAGGTCGTACTTCTCCTCATAGCGTCGGATGGTCTCGAGCGTCGGCTCGGGGGCTCCTCCGGCCTCTTTCAGAAGCTCGTCCATGTTCAGGCACGGGCGCCCGGCCTTGCGCACCTGCTCGGTCGCGAAGCGCATCTCGCAGAGGTGCCCGGACGTGAGCCCCAGCTTCTCGAGTTCCTTGTCGATCTCGATCGAGCGCTCGACGACGAGCCCCTCGTTGATGTGCAGGAACAGGATGTCGCAATCCAAGCCAGTTTGCTCCTCTGTGGGTCGTGGTCACAGTAGGTCAGGAGCGAGGGGTGGGTCAAGCCGAGTCGTCCTCGACGAGAAGCCGCTTGATGACCTTCCCGCTCGGTGTGCGCGGGAGTTCGTGGCGGAACTCGATGATGCCGGGCACCTGGTACGTCGCGAGGCGCTCGACGCAGAAACGGCGGAGGTCGGGAACGGTGAGACCGCTCCCCTCCTCGGCCACGACGACGGCCTTCACCATCTCGCCCATGTACGCGGCCGGGCCCGTGGCGGGCACTCCGATGACCGCTGCCTCGAGGACCCGGGGATGCTGCACCAACACCCTCTCGACCTCAAGCGCGTACACGTTCTCGCCCGCCACGATGATCATGTCCTTCTTGCGTCCACGCAGGTACGTGTAGCCGTCCTCGTCCACCATCGCGAGGTCGCCCGTGTGGAACCACCCCTCGCGAACCGACTCCGCGAGGAGGTCTGGTTGCCCCCAGTAGCCGGGGATGACGTTCTCCGCGGCGAGGCACAGCTCGCCCACCTCGCCGGGCCCGACGGGCTTGCCGTTCTCATCCACGATGCGCTGGAACACCTCGGGGAGAGGCTTCCCGATCGAGTCCGGGCGTTCGTCCGCGTCGGTGTTCGCCGTGATGTGGGTGTTCGAGATGGATTCGGTGAGCCCGAAGAAGTTGTGGAGCGACGCCCCAGGGAGCTTCGCCCGCAGGCGCTCGATCGTGCCGCGCGGCATGGGACTGCCGGAGTAGCCGATCATCCGCAGGCTCCGCAGGTCGCGCGAGTCGATGTCCTTCCGCGTGGCGACGAGGTGGAAGAGCGAGGGCACGCCCAGAAACGTCGTGACGGAGTGCTTCTCAATGAGGTCGAGGATCTCGCCGGCGTTCGTGCGTTCGCCTAGGACTAGGGTGCTGCCTAGATACACGGAACTCGGCATGGCGCTGTAGGCGGCGGTGCAGTGGAAGAGGGGGATCACCAGGAGGTGCGCGTCCTCGTGCCGCCAGCCCCACGAGACCACGGCCATGCGGATGTTGAAGAGGCTCGTGGCGTGGGTCATCATCGCGCCTTTGGGGAGGCCCGTGGTGCCCGAGGTGTGCATGATGATCGCGAGATCGTCCGCCGCCGGCAGCGCGCGCTCCGCCGGGTCGTTGTCGTGGAGGCGCTCCCACTCGGTCGAGCCGATCACGATGGCCGGGGCGTCGGACGCCGCGACGCCTTCGGCCGCGGCGGCGCCGGCGTCCGGGTGGATGAGGACCCCGCGAGCCCGTGTGCTCGAGATCATGTGGGTCACCGCCTCGGCCGGCATGCGGTAGTTCACGGGGACGGGAACGAGCCCGGCCCACTGCATCGCCCAGTAGGCCTCGAGGAACTCCAGGCGGTTGGGGGCGGCGATGGCGACGCGGTCGCCGGGACTTGCGCCGAGTCGGCTCCGGAGCCCCGCGGCAAGACGCGACGCGTGGTCGGCGAGTTCGCGGTAGGTGAGGGAGCGCTCGCCATCGTAGGCAGCGGCTTTGCGCGGGTACTTGTCAGCGCTCGCGACGAGCAGATCGGACAGGCGTTCGAGCATGGGTGGTGTTGCCTCCGGTGTGAGGGCTAGGTGATGTCTCGCCAGTGCCGGGCGTCAACGAAGAGATCGAGGTGCTTGGGATTGGTGGTCGCCACGATCACGTCGCTCCCGGCCTCGCCGGCGAGCGACGCTTGCGCACAGAGGATGGCGTCGGCGTCGAGGGCGGGATCGGCGGCCGTTTGTCGGGACACCCTACGCGCCTCGGCCCACAGTCGTGCGGCGGCGCGCAGAGCTGCCGTTGTCAGCTCCAGGAACTCGATGTCCGGTGAGTTCACTATCGCGTCGAGGCGCGCGAGTGCATCGGCAAACCCGCCGCGCAGCAGGTGGCGGCGGAGTTCGTAGTCGGCGATGGCCGGCACGGCGACGCGCTCTCCGCAGGCCAGTCTGGACTCCAGCCAGAGCCCGCATGCGGCGCATTCGGGCGTGGCTTTGGGGCTCGTGGCATAGCCAAGAGGGCCGGTGTCGAGGACAATGAGTCGCCTGGGCTTCATGGGAACAGCGTGCGGGTGGAGTGTCGGTCTTCGTCAAGGGCGGCACGGAGAAAGGTCATCGTCGCGCCCTGCTCCTCGGCGTCCCCATTCTCACGCCACTCCCGCAGCAGTTCAACGAGCGCCCGGGGCCGGGCCTCTTCGGTCTTGCGCGCCCCATCCGACGCGATGGTCTCTCGTTCCGCGCTCATCGCCTCACAACCCTTCCCGGCCGCCTGCCTCCATTATACCGCGCACCTCGGGCCGGAACGAGGAAGAGGACCCGCGGGGGCAGTGTGACGAAGGAGGGTCTGCGCGAGGGGGGGCGGCGGTGGCGAGAGGAGCCGCGCCATGTCGGCACGGGAGCGCGTCGGAGTCGGCAGGGACTACGACGAGATCGTCGCGACGCTGATGGCGGAGGTCTTCGAACTCCCCGATCCACCGTCGGCCGAGTATCTCGCGAACCTCTGTCACACCGACCCCAAGGGGTGCTTCGTCTCCCTTCTGGACGGCACTCCTGTGGGCTTCGCGTATCTTCACACGATGGGCTCCGTGGGCCACATCGGGCCGATCGGGGTCCGGCAGCCGCACCGCGGCGCGGGGTATGGTCGAGACTTGGTCGGCGCGTGCGTGGAGTACCTTAGGGAGCGCTGCGACGTGATCGGGGCGGGCGTCGACCCGCGCGCGGGGGAGTTGATCGGCCTCCTGAAGCGCTGCGGCTTCGTCGACGCCTACCCCGGCCGCCGGATGGTGAAGGACCTCTCACCGGGCCACGACTCGGAAGCCCCGACGCCCGGGGTCCTGAGCGGGAGTGAGATCCCCGAGGACGAGCGCAAGGGCGTTGTCGCGCTCGTGCGTTCGTGGACCCGCACAGTCTATCCGGCCCTCGATCTGACGAAGGACATCGACCTCTTCCTGGAGCGCTACCCCGATCGCGTCCTCTTCCATCTGGCCGGCGGACGCCCCCGTGGGGTTCTGGGATGGCACTCGCTGTTCCGCGACTCCCTCTGGGCGGTGGTCGAGCCCGGGGACGATGACGCGGACATCCTGGGCGCGCTGCTCGCCGAGGCGGAGCGCCGCCTCTCAAGGGAAGGCCGGATGGAGATCGGCTTCCACACGTCTTTCACTCGCCTGACGGACCTCTTGCTCGACGCGGGGTACTTGGTCGCGCAGGACATGACCTGCATGCTCCTGAAGACCCATCGCGGGGTGTGGGCCGAGCCCTCGCCCAACATACTCATTCGGCCCTGGTGGGCCCCGATGTGGGCGTAAGGGAGAGACGAGTTTGGCGGAGAGGGTTCTGGTCACAGGCTGCGCGGGCTTCATCGGGTCACACGTCTCCGAGGCGCTGCTCGCGCGGGGGGACGAGGTGGTCGGCGTCGATGACTTCTCCGACGCCTACGACCCCGCGATCAAGCGAGAGAACGTCCGCGCCTGTCTGGACCAGGCGTCCTTCGAACTCCACGAAGTGGACATCCGCGACCGCGAGGGCGTCGAGCGCGTCGTGCGCGCCGCCGGGCCGACCAAGGCCCTCCTGCTCGCGGCGCGGGCCGGGGTCCGGGCGTCGCTCGAGCGCCCGACGCTCTACTCCGAGGTGAACGTCGTCGGCCACCAGATTCTTCTGGAGGCGCTCGCGGAGGTGAAGGTTGGCTCGATCGCGTGGGCCTCGAGCAGCTCGGTCTATGGGCTCAACACGGAGGTTCCGTTCCGCGAGGACCAGCTCATCCAGCGTCCGGCATCACCGTATGCAGCCACCAAGGCCGCAGGCGAGGCCCTGAGCCACGCGTTCTTTCACACCACGGGCATCCCCGTCTCGTGCCTCCGGTTCTTCACCGTGTACGGCCCCAGGCAGAGGCCGGACATGGCGATCCACATCTTCAGCCGGAGGATCCTCGAAGGCCAGCCCATCAAGGTGTTCGGGGACGGAAACTCGTTCCGCGACTACACGTTTGTGGAGGACACCAAAGCCGGCGTGCTGGGGGCGCTCGACAACCCGAGAGGCTTCCGGATCTACAACCTCGGGTGCGGCCGACCGGTGAAGCTGAGCCGCATGGTGGAACTCGTGGGCGAGGCCTGCGGACGCGAGCCCGTCATCGAGCGGCTCCCCGACCAGCCCGGCGACGTCGAGGGCACGTACGCCGACACGACGCGGGCGAGAGAGGATTTCGGATACGAGCCGAAGACGCCCCTTGAGGTGGGCGTTCCGGTCTTCGTCGAGTGGCTGAAGGCGAGGATGGGGTAGGGCTTCACGGGACCGGGAGGGGTCGCCGCTTGCGAGCGTCCGAAGGGGTGGAAGCTCGCTGGGACGCGGTTGCGGTCGGCCACTGGGGCCTTGTTCGCTGGAAGGGGTGAGGGGTATGCGGCTCACGGTGGAGGCTCGCATTGTTCGGGTGGGCGTCCTTGGGGCTCTTTGCATCGCGGCGTTGCTTGGCGCGTTAGGGTGCGGCCTGCCCGTGGGCGGCGCGAGTGACTTCGGGGCGACCCAGGGCGGGGTCCAGGACATGGGGTTCGCGCGGGAACTCATCGCGGCGGGCCGGGTCCCTCCCGCCGAGGCCTTGCTCGTCGAGGCCATGTTCTCCGAGCACGATCTCCCGCTGACGGGCGAACCTACAGCCGACCTGCTGGGCCTCCGCGCGGCGGCGGGATGGTGCCCGGACGCGACGGGAGCCGCGGCGGCCTGGGTGCAGGTAGGGCTCTCGTCGTCGGTGGACATGGAGACCTACGTGCGGCCGTCGGTGAGCCTTGTCGCGTGCGTGGACGTCTCGGGGTCCATGGGCTGGACTTACGAGACCGGCTCGGGTGAGTCACCGACTCCCGGCCAGGTTGCGCGCGCGCTGCTCAGGGTCATCGCGCCCCAGCTCGGCGCGGCGGATGAGTTCGCCGTCGTGACTTACGACTCGACCGTGCGGACCCCGCTCCCGTTCACCTCGGGCGACAACCAAGAAGCCATCGTGGAGGTGATCGACGGTCTCTCGGCGGGCGGGAGCACCGCGATGGAGGCGGGTCTCGAGGCGGCCTACGAGGTGGCGACGGGCGCGCGGGAGGGTTCCGACGCAAGGGTGCTGCTCTTCACTGACGCGCAGCCGAACGTGGGGGCCGCAACCCCGACCGAGTTCGAGAGACTGGCGGCGGCGGGGGCCGACCAGGACGTCGGGCTCACGGTGTTCGCGATTGGCGTCGGGATGGGGTCGGAAGTGCTGGAGGCGATCAGTCACCTTCGCGGCGGGAGCGCGTTCACGCTGTTTGACTGCGAGGACGTCGACGAGCTGATGGCGGATGACTGGCCTTGGCTGCTCACCCCGATCGCTTACGACCTCCGGGTGAGTGCAGCCCCAGCGGCCGGATTCACGGTCGCGGAGGCCTACGGCTTCCCCCAGGGGGGTGAGGAGCCCCAGGCCGAACTGGAGGTGAGCAGCGTGTTCCTCAGCCGGCGCCGCGGGGCGTTGCTCATCAGGCTTGCGCCGGGGGAGGCCGTGACGGCGGACGCCCTCGGGGCGGTGCTCGACCTGTCCTACACGACCCCGGCAGGCGACGCGGTCGCGCGGCAGGTGACGGTCGCGGCTCGGGTGCGCCCTCTCGATGCTCTTGGCGCGTGCTTCGATCAGCCGAGCGTCGGCAAGTCGGTGGCGCTCGCCGCACTCGTGTCCAGCATGCGCGACGCGGCCGAGCGCTACGAAGAGGCTCCGGAAAGAGCGGCGGAGACGCTCGCGGGTGCGGTCGCCTGGTTCGCGTCCATCTCGGAGTCGCTCGGTGATGCGAGCCTTGCCCCGGAGCTGAAGCTGGCCAGCGACATGCTCTCGCTCGTGCGGGAGGGCGCGCCTCAGGGCGACATGTACGAGTACGGGAACTGAGGAGCCGGCTGCGCCTTCGGCTACGACGCCCTTCCGATCTTCGCCGGATGGATGGGCGGGCTCTGCTGGAACTGGCGGCTGGAGCGCTTGTCGAAGTCGAGGATGCGACGGGCGACCCGCTCGCGGATGGTGGCCACGTACTTGGTGACTTCCTTGCGCAGATACGTCCAGCGCTCCTCGGGGATGGAGCAGAACGCGGCGACCACGGCGGAATCGAACTGCTTCCCGGCGTCCGCGACGATGATGTCGCGCGCCTCTTGGTAGCTCATCGCCTTGCGGTAGGGGCGGTCGCTGGTGATGGCGTCGAAGGTGTCGACCACGGCGAAGATGCGGGCCCCGATCGGGATCTCCGAGGCCTTCAGCCCGCGCGGGTAGCCGCCGCCGTCCCACCGCTCATGGTGCGAGTAGATGATCTCGGCGGCGCCGGCGAGGAAGTCCACGGAAGCGAGCATCGAGAAGCCGATGCGCGGATGGGCGCGCATGACCTCCCACTC
>CAZCER010000017.1:0-17298 GCA_964497385.1 uncultured Armatimonadia bacterium
CGGCGTTCGCTCCGCTCCGATTGCGGACGCGCACCGTGGCGTCGATGGTCCCCACGGCCGCGCGGGCGGGCAGGCCCTCGATCGAGGCGGAGAGACGAAAGCGGTCGAGATCGATGTCCTCCAGCTTCAGACGCCGCGCATCGTTGGGTCCGCCGCCCTCGAGAGGCGCGCTCCCGGCCGCGCTCTCGGCCGAGGCCAGAAGCGCAAGGTCCGCGCCGGCGGCCTCCGCGAGCCCCAGCGCTCCGAGGTGCACGCGCACTTCGAGGCAGCTCCGACCTTCCATCGCGATCGCGAGGAACTCCCCTCCCGTGAAAGAGCCGACCGCGTTTCGACCGATCGCGAAGAAGACCGGCGTGGGCGGCGCCCCCGCGGGCCCGACCCACAGCCGGACGCCGCTGACCTCATCGAGACGCCGTGCCTCCACGCCCAGATAGAGCGACTCCCCATCGTGCGTGAGCCGCAACTCAGCCCCGACCCCGGCAAAGAGAACCGCCTCGGCCGCGCGCCAGGCGTCCTCGTCCAAGCGCCCGTCGACGAGGACGGCGGTCGGGGCGGCCGCAACCCGCAGTTCGGCCGCCTGACTAAGGAGCGTTCCGCAAAGCGCGATGAGCGGTAGGGTGACCATGAATAGGAGTTTCCGCCTGTCGGGCCGGGAACCTACAGTCGTGTGCATTGTGGGCCCGCCGACGGTCCGTCCGGCGTCTTCCCATCGCCTGGCGTCCGGTGCAGGAACCTCGTCGGCGGCGCGGAACTGGTTCTCGCGCGTTCTGGTCTCATCGTCGCGCCGCTCCCGGTCTGGAGAGCGACCGCGTCGATGGGGCGACACCGACAGCAATCACCCCCAACGTCCAGCGGCGCCGTGCTTGGCCGCGCGGACGCTCACTGTCCTCGATGCGAACGTCTTGGGCCTCGCCGCCCAAGAGGCCGACAAGGGGAAGCCGCGGCATGGCGATGGCCAGATGACCCGGGTCGCAATCCTGATGGCCGGCGGAGCGGGCCGGCGGCTATGGCCCGTGTCCGGACCGGACGCGCCGAAGCCGCTCTTCCGGGCGCCCGGCCGATCCGCGACGCTGCTTGAGGAGACGCTGCGTTGCGTGCGGTTGGCCGAAGCGGCCCCGCCCACCTGCGGCGCGACGTGGTGCGAGGGCGCCCCGAGCGCCCTGGACGCGTACGTCGCGACAAGCGCGCCGTTCGCGCCTGCAATTCGGTCGGCCGGGTTGGTCCCGGAGGATCGGGTCCTGGTCGAGCCGTTCCAGCGAGACACGTCGGGCTGCGTTGTGCTCGGCCTCGCCACGCTGCTCGCGGCTGACGCCGACCCGGCGCGGACGATCGTGGGATTCCTGACCACCGACGCCCTGCTCGAGGATCTCGAGGCCTACAGCTGGACGATCCGCCGGGCCTATGCGGCGGCGGCCGAACACGCGAAGCTCGTCTGCGTCGGCGTCCGCCCAACCCGCGCCGAGACGGGCTTCGGCTACATCGAGGTGGATGAGGCCTCGCATTGGTCGGACCTCGGGACGCGGAGCGTGCGTCGCTTCCGCGAGAAACCGAAGGATCCCGCCGAGCTGATCGCGAGCGGACGAAGCTGGTGGAACAGCGGCCTCCTGTTTGGCAGCATCGCCAGCTTCCTGCGGTGCATGGAGAGACGCCGCGCGCACCTCGCCGATGCTGTCCGAGCGGTAGGGCGGTCCTTGCGCGCAGGCGAGCAAGCCTCCACGCGCGAAGCTCTCAACGCGCTTCCGAACGTCTCCGTGGACTACGCGCTTCTCGAGGGCTGTGACGATCTGCTGATGGTCGCCGGAGATTTCCGTTGGGACACGTTGGACGGCTGGGACTCGGTCTACCGCGCGGCTCCGAAGGACCCACGCGGCAACGCGGTCTTGGGCGACTGCACCGTCGAGGACTGCGAGGGCTGCCTCGTCTACCGCGATGCGGCGGCCGGCGCCCCGCCCGCGGTTGCGGTCGGACTCCGCGGCATGGCCGTCGTCTCCGGAGCGGGCGGACTGCTCACGGCGCGGCTGGACGAGGTGCGACAGGCGGCTCTCCGGCGCTCGGGCGCCTGAGAGGATCAAGCGCGGCGGCGGGGCCGATGCGGCTCCGGGGGCAGGCTGGTGGGAGGGGATGCATATGGACTCCGCACGAGCGGTTCTCATCTCCGACGTCCACATCGACCAGTGGGAAGCGGACCTCGGCGGGCTCGGTCCCGCGGCCGAGAAGCGGCGGGCCTTTCTCGAGTTCCTGGAGTGGGTGGGGGGCGAGAGCCACGCGAAGCGCCTGGTCATCCTGGGCGACTTGGTCGATGTCCCGCCCCGGAGGGGTTCTCTGCTTCCGGAGTACTCCGATGTTGCGCGAAAGCTCAAGGAACTCGTGGACCGGGGCGTCGAGCTGCACTATGTGGTCGGGAACCACGACTCGGGCATTCTGGGCCTTCAGGTGGCCATGAGCGCCCCGGTGATCCATGTTGACTATCCGTGCCGCCGTCTCGAATCCGGAGGCAAGACCTTCCTCCTCGAGCATGGTCACCTGTACGATCCGTGCCTCATCGAATACGTTCGCTACCACGCGGCCCTGATGCTTCGCCGCGACTCGGCCGATCCGGGCCCACCGCTTGTTCCTAAGACCGGCGAGGGCTCGGTGCGCGAACCGAAGGCCGTCTTGCCCCCCGAGTTCGCGACGGGCCTGCTCGGTCTCTGGCAGGTCGACCGCGCACAAGACGGGACGGACGCCGCGCACGCAACCGCGCTCGTCGCGGCCGTTGAGACGCTCCTCCGCGAGAGCGAAGAGGACCCGGATCCGGAACTCGTCGGCGTCGCCGACGTTACCGACAGCATCGCCGCGGTCAAGGGCGCGCTCCCCGATCTCTCCGCGGCCGCGCTCCGAGCGGGGCCCCCGGGGCTTCCGTCTTGGAGCGACGTCAGGGACGCCGCCGAGGCGCTCGTGCGGTTCGTCTACTCGGGCCCGCATTGGAAGCGGGTGGCCAAGAGGCGCGTCAGGGACCTGGAAACCGACCCCGCGACCCGGGTCGACGGCGTCATCATGGGCCACACCCACTACCCCGGGACGATGGCCTGGCAAGAGTCCGGTCGCCAGTGCCAGTACGTGAACTCCGGCTCATGGAGGAACGACGCCGCGGACATGGTGCTCATCGAGAGCGGAGAGCTGATCCTCTACGAGCGCCTCTGGACCGACCCTCCGCCCAGTCTGCCCGCTTAGACCCGTTCCGTTCCGCGTCTGACCATGCACGCAGGGCCTCGCGCTGATGCAGCGAACACGCTTCAAGCCCTTCGGGGCGCTGACACTCCGTCCGTTGCGAAGGCGAGGCCCTGCCGCATGTCCGATCCGCGATCCGAGTACGAGGCGCTTCCGGCGCGCTACCCCGAACTCGCCGGGAGGGTCGCGATCGTCACCGGCTCAACGCGCGACATCGGGAAAGGCATCGCCGCGCGTCTCGCGCGCGAGGGCATGCGGGTCGTCATCAACAGCCGCACGCCCGAGGCGGTTGCGGCCACGTCCGAGGAGTTCGCCTCCTACGGCGCTGAGGTGCTCCCGATCGTGGCGGACATCGGCAAGGACGCGGACATCGAACGCCTCTTCGCCGAGACGCTCGCCCGGTGGGGCGCGGTGGACCTGCTCGTGAACAACGCGGCGGACCTCCGGAGGAAGCGGGCGCTCGACGGAGCGGAGGACCTCCTCACCGAGCAGCTCGCCACGAACGTCCGCGGGCCGATCCTCTGCACGCATCGCGCGGCCGAGGCGATGCGCGCGCGCGGCGGAGGCTCTATCGTGAACATCAGCACGGTCGGGGCGGCCCGAGCGCATTACCGAGGAATGCCCTATGACGCCATGAAGGGCGCCATGGACGCGATGACCCGCGCGATGGCGCTCGATCTCGCGGAGTTCGGCGTCCGAGTGAACTGCGTGGCGCCAGGCCCGATCCGCGATCGGCGGGAGTACGAATGCTCGGAGGCTGAGCGCCAGGCTCTCCGAGACCGTCTGCCGCTCGGGTGTTACGGCTTGCCATCCGATGTAGCGGCGGTGGTCGCGTTCTTGGCGTCACCGGACTCGTTCTACATGACAGGCCAGATTCTCTACGTCGATGGCGGTCTGACGGCGCAGCTCACCCCGCGAGACGCGCCGATCTGACCCCCTCCGCCGGGAGCTGCTCCTTCATCCACGCGACATCGGCCTCAACGGTGCGTTTCGTTGCCTCGAACCGTCCGGGGAACTCGCGCCGCAGCGCCGACGCGAGAGACTCGATTTCCCGCACGTACCCCCGGGCCTGCGCCTGCGTCGCGGGATCGCCCGCCAGGTTGCGGAACCTCTCCCGCACCGGGTTCGTCCCCGTGCCCCCGCCGAAGATAAGCATGCCAGGATAGGCCTCCACGAGCCGCGCGAGCACTCGGCTCTTCACGCTGGAGGGCGCGAGGTGGAGGATGGCCTGCCCGATCGAGCGCCGGGGGTCGTAAAGCCAGGGATTATGCGCGTAGTCCGCGCAGGTGAGCAGCGGGATGCGGCTCGCTTCGTTCTGCGTGGCCATCGGGTTGCTCATGTACCCGTCGAGGACCTCGCGGAGATCCTTGTCGCGGCCGGTCAAAGGGCCGAGATGGAGCGTGGGCGCGTTGTCGTTGACGGGGTAGTTGTCCCACAGAATCAGCCGGTGCTTCACGATCGAGCGGTAGCTCTCGGCGGCCTTGCGCGTGATTGTCGGAGTCACGACGCCGTCGCCGGTCCAGAACACGTACACGTCCGGATGGAGTTCCGCTCCGAGAGCCTCCAGGTACGCGCGGTGGTCCGGCTGGGTCCCGTCTCCCCAGTAGGGGACCGGAACGAACGAGAGCTGCGCGTCCGGGTCGCGGGCGCGCAGGCGGCGGAAGATCTCGTTCACGAACCGAGCGTGCTCGGCGCCGCCGACGGCCGGTCCCTTGTCGCCCCAGTCCACATCATCAAGGGAGACGTTGAACCACGTCACCCCCTCGCTCTGGGCCCAGGCGTAGTGTCGCCAGAAGCGATCAATGTCCTCAAGGCTCGTGGGATCGAGCCGCCGGGGCGCGCCGAGTTGGGGATGGGCGGCGAAGCAGAAGGTGATGTGGTGCTCTTTGCACGAGCGGATGACCTCACGGTAGGCGGCCTTCTTCTCCGCCGAGAGGGGAAGCCACCACTCGTTCTTCCACGCCGCCGGGTCCGAGAACAACGAGAGATAGCAGTTCATAAGGAAGTTCATGCCGCACCGCTCGAGTATCGGGATCTCCGCGAGGTACTGCTCCGGGGTCCATCCCCAGCCCTTGGTTCCGCGGAGGGCGAAGCCCGGCGCCGCGACTCCTTCAGGCAGCGGCTCGGGCAAGGGCCTGCGCGCGCGAGGAAGTTCGAACGCGTACCCGTCCGTCGGGCCTGGCGTCTTGGGCTCGTAGCCGTCTTCGGCGATGGCGCATGCGCAGACCATGAACCAGGGCGGCATGCCGAGCGCGCCCAAGTCGTGGAGGTTCCGAATGACGATCTCGTTCTCGCCGGGGCGGAGGCAGCCGGAGGGGATCGCAAGCCGTCGGGTCGCCCACAGCCGATTCGGGTGCCCGCTGGGTCCGCTGTGCAGGACGACGCCATTCAGGGCGACGCCAACCAGGCACGCCGAGTCGGCGTCGTCGTCACAGGCTGTCAGATGCAGGAACAGCTCTCCGGTGGGCGCCGCGTCGAGCGTGAAGCGCGCGGTCATGGTCGAGTGGGACTCCGTCGCCCGCGCGTAGACGTAGTTCACGCTGGGCTGGCCGAACCAGGCCGACCCGAACTCCGCGTTCGCGCCGCCCTCGAAGTCGCCGCCATCGAGGAGCGCGAGCGGCTCCCGGGCGGCGGCCCGGGGGCCTCCGACCAGTGAGACCGCCGTGAGGAGCGCAACCGTTAGGCGCCGCATGGACCGCATCCTCTCGCAAGCTTGGGCGCACTGCACTCTACGGGAAGTACAGCGACCCGTCCGGCGTGCGGGCCTGCGTCCATTCGAGCACGCCTTCAGGGCAGGGGTGCTTCGCGGCCAAAGCCTCGTCGATCTCCACACCCCACCCCGGCCGATCGTTCGGGTACGCGTACCCGCCGCGCTCCTCGGGGCAGCCCGGGAACATCTCCTGCTCCACGTCGAGGAAGCCCGCCCACTCCTGCACCCCGAAGTTGGGACACGCCACATCCAGATGCACGTTGCACATGTGGCCGATGGGAGACACGTCTCCAGGGCCGTGCCAGGCGGTGCGGACGCCGAAGGCCTCGCAGACAGCGGCCATCTTGCGGGCCGGGGTGAGCCCGCCGATCGCCGAGATGTGGCAGCGGATGAAGTCGATGAGCCGGCGCTCGACCAAGGGCAGCCACTCGTCCGTGTTCACAAACAGCTCCCCCATCGCGAGCGGGGTCGCGCACTGCTCCCGGATCCGCGCGAACCACTCAATCCGTTCGGGGGGCAGGATGTCCTCGAGGAAGAACAGGTGGAAGCGCTCCAGATCCTTCGCGAAGCGCACAGCCTCGATGGGCTGGAGGCGCTCATGGACATCGTGCAGCAGGTTCGGCTCGGGTCCGATCTCTGTCCGGAGATGCTCGAACAGCCCCAGCACGTTCCGCATGTAGGCGTCGGGGTCGTAGTAGGCCCCGGGCGGCGCGCCGTCCGGAGCCGGAGGCATGGAGGCCTTCCCACCGTACCCGCCCACCTGGGCCCGAATGTACCGGTACCCGCGCTCCATGTACTTGCGGACGTTCGCCTCCACCTCCTCCGGCGTCGCGCCGTCGGCGTGGCGATACACGGCCGCCCCCTCGCGGCACTTCCCGCCGAGAAGCCGGTAGACCGGCATGCCGGCGAGTTTCCCGGCGATGTCCCACAGCGCCATGTCCACCCCGGAGAGGGCGTTGTTCATGATGGGCCCGCTGCGCCAGTAGGCGTTCACGTGCACGAGCTGCCAGATGTCCTCGATGTTCCGCGGATCTCGCCCCATTAGGAGGGGCTTCAGGAACTCATCGACCACCACCCGCACGGCGCTGTGCCGCTGGGTGAAGGTGGCGCACCCGAGCCCGTGGAGCCCCGGCTCCGAGGTCTGGATCTTCACCACGATCAGCCGCTTCTGAATGCTCCCGTTGCCGGGCGTCGTGCCCTTGTGACCCTCGCCGGGTGAAGTCGTGATCGCGCGCACGTCGGTGATCTTCAGCTCGCCCATGCGGAACCGCCCGCCTCTCATGATGTCCGTCGTCTCGCCTTTCCCCACCGGTCGCTCAGCCTCCTTGCTCAGGGAGCAAGGGGCGCCGGCGCGGCGGGCGAAAGACGAGACAAGGCTCGGCGCAGGTCCTTGTGGGCTCGTTTGTTTGGAAGGGATGTTGGAACATGCTGATTGCGGCCGCGGTGTGCGCGCTCTGTCCGGTGGTCGGCGCCGCTCCTCTGCCCGTCCTCGAGCACTCCGATGTGGTCTCGATGTACGGCGCCGGGGTCGATGTGTACCGCGAGTATGGCGTGACGCTTCTCGCGTGGGGAGGCACGCCGTCGGAGGAGTCGCTCGCGTCCGCGCGGGAGGCCGGCGTCGTCTACTTCGGCAGCGTCGGCATGGTGACCGAGTTCGCCCGCTTCATCGACGAGTTCCCGGAGTACGAGAGCGCGATCTGCATCGATGTCGAGGGCAACCGCCTCCGCGTGCCGTGGCTGTGGGATCACGAGCACAACGGCGTCCCGGCCTACTGGTTCTGCACCAACCAGCCCGTCTTCCGCGAGTATCTGCGGCGGCGCGTGGCCGAAACGGTCGCCAAGGGCGCGGACGGCGTGCACATCGACGACCACCTCGGGACCGCCGGAAACGCCTGGCTTGGCGGGTGCTACTGCGACCAGTGCATGGAGGGCTTCCGCGCGTACGCGGCGGAGCGCGTCCCCGCCGAGGAACTCGCCGCCGCCGGGGTCACCGACGTCGCCGCTCTCGACTACCGGGCGCTCGTGCTCGAGTACCTCGCGCAACACCCGGACGCCAAGGACCGGCGCTGGGAGTGGCCGCTCGCGAGCCACTTCGCCGCCTTCGAGAGTCTCGCGGCGGCGGACTTCATGCTCGAACTCCGTGCGCTCGCGGCCGAGACGGCCGGCCGGCCCGTTCCCATGTCCGAGAACGCCGGCGTGCCTCACATCGCCCACCTCACGGACTACACCGCGGTCGACTTTCTGAGCTGCGAGGTCGGGCAAGGGGGCGAGTCGCGGGAGCCCGGCGACGGCGTCGCTTTCGCCTACCGCATCGCCGATGCGATCGACCGCCCGGTCGCGGCCACCGCAAGCGGGCAAGACTGGGCGATGATCGCGGAGGAGAAGCGTGAGGCACTCGTCCGCGTCTGGATCGCCCAGGCCTATACGTACGGGCACTTCTTCATGACCCCGCATCACCAGTGGTGCTACACGGAGGAGAAGGGCACGCACTGGTACGACGGTCCGCCGGAGGAGTACGCCTGGGTCTACCGCTTCGTGCGCGACCATGCCGATCTGTTCGACGGGTATGCCATGGCCGCTCCGGTGGGCGTCTGGGTGTCCGCCGCGGACTACCGCCTTTGGAAGGACGAGCCCCAGGAGATGGCCGCGGAACTCGCCCGGGCCAACGCGCCCTTCCGCGTCGTCCTCGGCGGCGATGCGTTGCTCGATCCGGGCACGTTCGAGCGCGACCTCGCGGCGTGCCGAGTGCTTCTGGCCGCGCCTAGCCACCTGCCGACCGAGGAGCAGGCAGACGCCATCGAGGCCGCGCGCGACGTAAACGGCCTCCAGGTGGTGAAGACGGTGGCCGAGGCGCTCGAGGACCCGCATCTTGCCATCGATGTGCAGGGAGCGCACAACGTCTGGGCTCTCCCCCGTGTGCGCACGCAAGGCAACGGCCCGCCGGCCGTCATTCACCTCGTCAACCGCTTCTACCAAACTGAAACCGATGAGGTGGCCCCGCAGGCGTGCGCCCTGCGCTTCGCGGCGGAACTGGTCGGCCTCAACGCGGTCAGGTCCGCGACTCTCCACCAGCCGAACGCGCAGCCGGTTGATCTCGATGTGTCCATGGAAGGCGAGTGGGCTGTCGTCGAGGTCCCGAGCTTCGGGTTCTGGGGGATCGTCGAGCTGCGGGGGGACTAGTCGCCCGCGAGGCCCAGGATGCGCGCCAGAGTGGCCCTGCTCTCCCGGCCCAAGGCCGCGCCGGGCCGGCGTTCGCCCCGATCGGCCTCGTTGTCGAGAAGCGTCTCCGGCGCCCCCCATGGCGTGGGTTCGTCGAGATGCATGTCGAAAAGACCTTCCGGCGCGTCCGGCCACCAGGCCTCAAGCGCGCGCGTCCACTCGGCTTTGGTGAAGCGGCCTTGACCCGCGCCGCGCTCCGGCAGCGCGTCGTTGTAGATGAAGCGCATCAGGCCATCCACCGTGCGCTTGCCCTCAGACGCCTCGCGCAGGCGGATGTCGAGTTCCAGGGCGCGGAGGAACCCGCCCGCGTAGCAGAGGAGCGCCATGTCGGCGTCCTCGAAGAAGCGCTTCTGAGCGGTCTCAAGCGTCGTGCCCTCGGGCACGCGGAGACCGCATTCGACCATAGCCTCGATCGCGTTCGTGAACGCGCGCGGGCTGTGGAGCCCAAGGCGCACGCAGAGGACCCGGGCGAGGTACTCCGTGAAGCCCTCGCCAAAGAAGCGCAGATCGTCGTCGAGCCGCTCGCCCCGATGGTTGAAGAGATGGATGAACTCGTGCGCGAGAAGACGGATGACCTCGGCTTCCGACGGCGCGGCTCCCCCGCGACCGATCACGACGACGACGCTGTCTTCCTTGGTGGAACCGCCAAGTCCCTTGCGATCCCCGGGCTCGACGAACAGAACCAGGCACTCCTTCTCCGGCGCGCGGCCGAAGAGCTTGATCTCGGCTTCGAGAAGCTTCTTCATCGCGGCCGCCATGCGGTCGTGATCGACGCGCACGCCCTCGGCGAAGGCCGCGGTGATCTCCATGTCCTCGACCGAGAAGCTCCGCGTCGTCCATGCGCCCATGGCGACGTAGTTGTGGGCAAGGGCCGTGAGTGACTCGGGACGGTACGAGTCCTTCTCTTCCGGCCAAGGCGTCATCACGGCCCAACCCTCGGGGCCTTCGATGCGCACCTCGATCGGATGCTCCCACTCCGTGGGCATCAGAAACAGCGCCGAGCCCATCAGCAGAGCGCTCCGGTCTCCGACAAACGGATGCTCGTACATGTCATTCGAGGTGTCCGCGTCCATCAGGCTGCGGATCTCCTCCCGATGGTCCATGCGCACCGAGTAGCGCACCGTGCGCGGAGCGCGCGCCCAGCGGTAGGTGAACTCCGGCCCCTTCCGCGGTTCCAGCTCCCCGCCGCGCGCGTCCACGGCGATCAGCGCGTCCACATGGTCGCTGGCCACATTCGTGTAGGCGTATCCCAGCGGCATCTGGAGCGTCAACGGAGAGCCCTCGGGAGCCGTGACGGCGATCTCGACGTCCACGACCGGCGCGCGCGAAGGATCGACCGTCACGATGTAGCGAAGCAACGGCGCGCGCCCGGGCTCCACCGCTTGGGGTCGGTCCGGCACGGAGACCGCCGGCGCCGGGGGCGCCTTCCGCGCCCACCCGAGAGCCCGCTCCTTGGCCGCCTCCAGAGGCGTTGTCAACGCGCGAGCGGTCGCCGACTGCGGCTCGGGCGCCTCAGACGCGGCGGCGTCCTCCGGCGGCGGATCCGAGGCCGGCCGCGTCACTTCCGGCTTGGGCGCGGCTGCGGCTTGCGCGAAAGCGGCGGGAGGCGTCTTCGAGGCGTCCTTGCGCGCCGCCGGCGCCGGGCTCGCCTCAACCACAACGGGCTCGCGGCGCTGTTCGAGATCGCGCAACGAAGGCAGGAGGAAGACCTCGGCGGAGGCCGCGGCTTCGGTTTGCGACTCCGCGCCTCCAGGAGACACCAGCGTGACCCCGCCCATCCCCGACGCTTCGTCCGGCGCATCAGGACGGGGCCCGCTCTCGCCGAGCACGGGCATCAGCGGCCGCGCGCGTCCAACCAGCGGACCGGGAAGCTCAATAGGATCGTCCACTCCGGCCGGCTCGGTTCCCGCAGCCTCGGCGCAACCGCCCAACGCCTCAGCAAGCGCCGGCGCCAGGGGCAAGGGCTCCGTGTTCACGGAGGGCCGACCGATCAGCCCGAGGGCCGCCAAACTCCCCATAGCCGAGATGACAAGCGGCTTGTCCAGCGGGATCGCGAGAGCGCCGCTCGGGACCGCCGGCCACCACTCGCGCGCCGCCGCCGTCCAATCGCTGAACCCGAACGCATCCGCTGCCGATCGCCGCTCGGGCAGTCCCGCTGTCGCCAGATGGCGCATGAAGTCCGTCAGGGTTCGCTCTCCCCCTGACGCCTCGCGCAACCGTACATCGGCCAACGCCGCGCGGGCCGCGCCCTCGGCACGGCATGCCTCCGCGGCGCCGGCGCGCCGGGCGTGGTCCCGCTGAGCCTCGAAAAGCGAGCCCCGTTTCGCCGAAAGGCCCGCTACGGCGTCGGCCAGGGCCTCCGCCGCGTCCTCCGGCGTCTCCAGCCCTAGACGGATGGCGACAAGGTGCGCGCGGTACTCGAAGAACCCGTCCGCGTAGAAGCGAAGATCGCTCCCGAAGGGTTGCCGGCCCGCGTGGTTGAGGGCGGCCAGTTCCCGCGCGAGCATCCGAGCGGTCGCCGCGTTTCGGGGATTGCCCCCATCGAAGAGCAGCACCGCCGTGCTCGAGCGCACGCTGCCTTCGGCCCCGCCCTCGCCCGCCGCGTCCGGCCTGAACAACACGCAACGCCGGTCCGGAAGCGGGCCAAGATCCTCCCGCTGCGCGCGGAGCGCATCGAGGATGAGGTTGAAGCTCTCGTACGGGAGAGCGGGACCGGTCGGCGCCGACAGAACGGTCACCTCGACTCCGTCGGAGTAACTCCGCCGGACGGTCCACTTGCCGACGCCGACATACGTCTCCAGAAGACGCGCGAAGGACGCCGGTTGGTACGAGCCGTCTTCCTCGGGCCACTCGGTGAAGGTCGTCCAGCCGTCGGGCGCGGCGATCTCCACCGAAACGCGCGCCTCCGGTCGATCCGGGATCAGAAACGTCGCCGCGCCCACCAACAGCGCGTGCTGCGCTCCCACGTAAGGATGCTCCAGAAGCCGCGGAGAGAGACCAAGCTCCCGAGCGCGCTCTTCGGCGTCGCGCCGGTGGTCAAGGCGCACCTGGTACCGAATCCGCTCCGGCGCCCTATCCCACCCGTAGACGCCCCCATCGAGCGTTCGGGGCTCGACCTGGTGGCCCGTCGGGTCCAGCCCGGTGAGATTCTCGACATGGTCTCCGCGCGGCGCGACGTACGCGTAGCCAAGAGGCATGTGGACGCGGAGGGGCGCCCCCGTGAAACCCCGCAACTCCATCTCCACGTCGATGAGCGGCGCCTTGGCGGGATCGAGGATCACTCGGTAGTGAACGGCCTCCTCGGCCGAGGCGCCGACCACGTACAGCAAGCCGACCAGGACCGCCGACCATGCGGCCCCGGCGGCGCTTCGTGCAATGCCTCTACGCGCCGTTCCAAGGTGTCTCATGCGTCACGTACCAGGCGCTTGCTTCGCTCGGCCGGTCGCCTCCTCCTTGCCCGCAGGCGGGTGGAGTTGCGGCGCGGCCCGGCGGCGAATCCGCCGCCGGGCCGCTTAGTTCTAGATGAAGTGCGCTTTCGCGTATTCGGTGGTGAAGGACTTGGGGCGCTCGATCGGGAGGCCGAGCCCGCGGCTCCAGACGAGGCTTGTCAGCACGCCAAAGGCGCGCGCGCAGCCGAAGAGCACGGTGTAGAAGTCGTACTGCGTGATCCCGTAGTGATAGAGGAGGCACCCCGAGTGGGCGTCGAGGTTCGGCCAGGGATTGCGCGCCTTCCCGTGCTCCATCAGGACTTGGGGCGCCACGTCATACAGAAGACTCGTCACCTGGAAGAGGGGCTCGTCGGGAAGATAGCGGAGCGCGAACTCGCGTTGCGCCATGTAGCGCGGGTCGGTCTTGCGGAGAACGGCGTGCCCGAAGCCGGGCACCACTTGCCCCGAGTTCAGGGTCTCCCAGAGGAAGTCGCGCAACTGCTCCTCCGTCGGCACGCCGCCCAGCCGGTCCATGAGCCGCCGCACCCAACGGAGGACCTCCTGGTTCGCGAGTCCGTGGAGCGGCCCCGCGAGCCCGTTCATCGCCGCCGAGAGCGCGTAGTACGGGTCCGACCAGGCCGATCCCACCAGGTGAGCGGCGTGGGCGCTCACGTTGCCGCCCTCGTGGTCGGTGTGAAGCGTCATGTACAGCCGCAAGCACTCCTTGAACTCGTCATTGCAGTGGCCGAGTTGGCAAGCGAGGCGGCCGGCCCAGTCGGTCTCGCGCGACGCCGGCTCGTTGAACTCGGTGTGCCCGTGCACGGTGTGGAGGTACACCAGCGCGGCGAGCGTAGGGACCTTTCCGAGCAGATTCAGGACGTCGTCGAACGTCGGCTCCCAGGCGTCGGCCTTGTCGAGCCCCTCGCGGTACCGCTTGCCGAACACGGACTCCGGCTGCATCGACAGAATGGCCATCGAGAACTTCGTCATCGCGTGCGTGTGCTGAGGCAGCGCGTTCAGCATCTCGATGACGTAGTTCGGCACATGCCGGCGCTCGGCGATCCCGGCGCTGAGCATGTCCACATCGTCTTTGGTGGGCAGCTCACCGGTGAGGAGCAAGTAGAAGAGGCCCTCGGGAAGCGGCTGGCCGTCGGGCTTCGCGCGCGGCAGCTTCTCCAGGAGTTCCGGAATGGAGTAACCTCGGTAGCGGATACCCTCTTCCGGGTCTAGCCACGACTGCTCCCAGACCATGCAGGGGATGCCGCGCATGCCGCCGTACGCCTGCGCCAGCGTGACCTCATGGATCTTCTTGCCGCCGTGCTCCGCGAGCAGCGCGCGCATCTCGTCGCGCGCCTCCGCGATCCTCTGTCCGACCTTCTTCTTCAGCGCTTCCATTGTGCTTGCTCACCACCAGTCGTAGGAGGTACGGGCCAACCGCCCCGGCGTCCGGGTGTCGTCGGCCCTAGTCGAGACTCCCGCTCGTGAGACGGCGGGCTAACTCTCGAGCGTTTCGACCATCCGCGCGAGCCCGGCGCGAATGTTCGACTCCGACGTCGCGAACGACAGTCGGATGCAGTTGTCGTCGCCAAAGGAGTCGCCCGGGACGACCACGACGGCCGCCTTCTCGAGCAGCAGATCCGCGATCCCGCCGGACCCGGACACACCGAACTTCCGGATGTACGCGGACACGTCCACGAAGAGGTAAAACGCGCCGCCCGGCGTCACGCATCGAGCCCCGGTGAGGGGCTTCATGGCCTCGAGCATCAGGTTCCGTCGAGCCTCGAAGCTCGCGCGCATCTCCCCCGCGGTCGCGAGCGCCGAGCGGAACGCCTCCACAGTGGCCGTCTGACAGAAGGAGGTCGGGTTCGAGGTCGTGTGGCTCTGGATGGCGTTCATCGCCCCGATGACGTCTGTCGGGCCGAGGGCCCAGCCGATGCGCCACCCCGTCATGGCGAAGGTCTTCGAGGCGCCGTTCACCAGCACCGTGCGATCCGTGAGGGACGGATCGACGTCGAACACCGAAACCAGTTCGATGCCGTCGTACACGAGCCGATCGTAGATCTCGTCGGTGACGATGGCCAAGTCGTTCTCAACGGCGATCTCCACCAGCGACTCCATTGTCTCTCGAGAATAGACGGCGCCCGACGGGTTCGACGGCGAGTTCAGGAGCAGCATCCGCGTCCTCGGCGTTACGGCGCGCCGCACGTCCGCCGGGCGCGGCGCGAATCCGTCGTCGACCGAGGACGGAACGATCACCGGCTCCGCACCGGCCACGCGAATCATCTCCGGGTAGGAAAGCCAGTACGGCCCCAGCACGATGGCCTCGTCGCCCGGCCCCAGCAAAGCCATGCAGGCGTTCGCGAGCGAGTGCTTGGCGCCGCACGACACCAGCACTTGCTTCGGCTCGTAGTGAACGCCGCGGTCCTCGAGCACCTGGTCGCAAATGGCCTTCTGCAGCGCTGAGCCGCCCTTCGCGACATAGCGCGTGTCGCCGCTTCGCAGCGCGTTGATCGCGGCGTCGGTGATGGCGGTCGGGGTGTCGAAATCGGGTTCACCGGCCGTGAACCCGATGACGTCCACGCCCTCGGCGCGCAGTTGCGCGGCCTTGCGGGCGAGTTCGATGGTGGCGGACGGCGCGATCAGTTCGGTTCGAGCTGCGAGGCGCACGAGTACCCTCTCCTTGCGTGACTGAGTGTGAGCGGGGCGGAGGCGCGCGGCCCCCGCCCCGCGGGCGCTACTCCCCGAACAGCGGGGCCAGGACGGCCTCGTGGTCGATGGCCCCGGAACCCACTTCGTACGCGACGACGTTTCCGTCTCGGTCAATGATGACTTGCGTCGGGATGCCCTGCACGCCGTACAGGTCGCCCTGGCCGGAGTCCAGAACCTGGCGCCACGGCATCGCGTTCTCCTCGGCGAACGGACGAATCTGGTCGGCCGCCGAGACGCCGTTCCTCTCTCCGTCCGAACTGACCCCAAGCACCACGAGGCCCTGCTCGTGGTACTTCTCATAGGCCGCGACGACCCGCGGAATCTCCGCGCGGCACGGGGCGCACCAGGTGGCCCAGAAGTCGATGAGGAGAACCTTGCCGCGGTAGTCCGAGAGCTTGAAGGACTTGCCGTCGAGATCGACGGCCTCGAAGTCGGGCGCCGGCTTGCCCGGCAGAACGACCGGCAGTCCGTCAACCCATCCCAGTCGGTCGACGAGCGCGAGCCAGAAGTCCCGGCCGCGCGCGGCGGTCGCGATCTTGCCGTCCGCGTCGATCAAGACGGTGGTCGGTACAGGCGCCGGACGAACGCGATAGAGCCGAGCGATCGGGTCGCTGGCGCCAAGACGTGAGTAGACGACGCGCTCGGAAACAAGCGGCGACCCCGCGACGAACTCGGCGGCCTCTTGCGACTCGCCGTCCAGGCACACGCTCACCACTTCGAGCGTCTTGCCGCTCTCGGCCCAGAGCTTTCGCGCGTCGGCAAGCCCCGGCGTCGGCTCGGACTGGACCGTGAAGAACTCCAAGATGACCGGTGAGCCCTTCAGATCCGAAAGACGGAAGGTCCGGCCCCTGGCGTCCGTCGTCTCGAAGTCGGGCGCCTCGCAGCCCGGGTTCAGATACGCGCGCGGCGCGACGGCGGCGCACCGGGCAGTGAGCTGGACGCTCCCGCCGCAAGGGCTCACGGAGTCGAGGCGATAGGTGACGCCCTGGACGTTGAAGGCGTCGAGGGCGCCGTAGTGCTCGGCTCCGCCCATGTCGGTCTCCAGCCGTCCGTCGCCGTTGCGATCGATGAGAACCGAAAGCTCCGGTCCGAAATCGTTGTAGAGCCCGTCGCTGTCCTCGTCGATGAGGGCGATTGCGCACCGCAACCCGCCGAGATCGACGGTTCCGCGCATTGCGCCGGTGCGGTAGTAGAACACCCGATCGGGGAAGCGGTCGGTGAAGCGGTACATCTGCAGCGGATAGGGTTTTGCGGCGAAGCGTCCGCCCTTGGTGTAGTCCACGCTCAGTGTGACGGGCGACATCATCACCGTGCCGCGGTTCACGCCCCAAGCGCCGTCTCCGTCATTGGTGAGGTCCTCGTCGTTGTTCGCGTCGATGTAGACCCGGTAGACGCTCTCCTCGGGCTTCTCCTTGTTGATCTTCTCATCGATCACGACGGTGAGGCTCGTGTCGAGGCCGTTCCCGAGACGCAGACGGCCGTACTGCGGCGCGCCGACGTACTCGGGCTCGGCGGTGAGCCTTTCGTTGCACGCGGGAGCGAGCACCAATGAGGCGGGACGGTAGTATCCCACCGGGCATCGGTCCGGTTTCAGCGTCTCGGCGGAGGCCGGAAGCGAAGCCAACGCGAGCCCCAGCAGAGCGCACCAAGGGATCCAGCGCACAGCTACCCTCTCCTTCACATCCTGCGCGTCCGCGGCCCGCCGCCCCGGCGTCGGGCCCCGCGTCCGTCACTCACCCAACAGCTCGTTCAGACCCGCCTCCACCTGCGGACCCCGCACCTTGCCGTACAACACGCCCTCCGCGTCCACGAGAAAAGCGGAAGGGATCCCCAGCACCCCGTACAGCTCGGCGGTCGGGTCTTCCCACATGCGTTCCGTGCACACCTGCCGCCACGTGATCCCCGGCATGGTCGCCAGATGCTCGTCCATCGCCTCGCGCTCGGTGTCCAGGCTGACGCCGAGGATCTCGAAGCCCTTCGCGTGGTACTTCTCGTACGCCGCGATCAGGTTCGGCATCTCCG
>CAZCER010000018.1:0-17178 GCA_964497385.1 uncultured Armatimonadia bacterium
CCCGGAACCCGGCGGGGCCCGCTCCGGCCCATGGCGGTCCGCCGGGCTCCTTGCGAAGGACGATGACTGTGTCTCCGTTGGGAATGGGCTTCGGGATCGTGGGCGCCGGCATGGTGGGCCGCTACCACGGGCTCGCCGTGCGCGCCATCGAGGACGCGCGACTGGTGGGCTACGCGGACGTTGATCGGGCGCGCGCCCGAGCCCTCGCCGACGAACTCGGCGCTCCGGGGAGCTTCGGGTCGGTCGAGGAACTGGCGGCCCGCGACGATGTGGACATCGTCGTCGTGGGCACGCCGTCCGGCCTGCACATGGACGCCTGCGTCACCGCGGCCCGAGCCGGCAAGCACGTGATCGTGGAGAAGCCGATCGAGGTGACGCTTGAGCGCGCCGACGCGATCCTGGCGGCGGCCGAGGAGGCCGGCGTCACGGTGAGCGTCGTTTCCCAAAAGCGCTTCGAGCCCTCCACGCGGTTCCTCAAGCAGGCCCTCGACGACGGCGTTTTCGGGCGAGTCGCTTTTGGGGACGCGCGCGTGAAGTGGTGGCGCTCGCCCGAGTACTACGCGGCGGGCGGCTGGAAGGGGACCAAGGCGCTCGACGGCGGCGGCGCCCTCATCAACCAAGCCATTCACACGCTGGACGTGGCGCGTTGGATGATGGGTCCGGTGCGAACGGTGCGCGGGCTCGCGGTGACGCGGGTGCATGACATCGAGGTGGAGGACACGGCGGCCGCCGTGGTGGAGTACGCGAGCGGGGCTCTCGGGATCATCCAGGCGTCCACAGCGTCTTTCCCCGGCCACCCGGCGCGCTTGTCGGTTACGGGCGAGCGCGGTTCGGCGGTCATCGCCGACGGGGTGCTCGTGGAGTGGAAGGTCGCCGACCAACTCGACCAGGAGGCCGCCGTGCTCGCTCGCTTCGGGGGCCTGTCCGGCAGCGGGGCGAGCGACCCGAACTCGATGACCCACAAGGGCCACGAACTCCAGTTCCGCGATGTGATGGACGCCGTCCGGACCGGTCGACGGCCGCTCGTGGACGGACGTGAAGGCCGCAATGCACTGGAACTGATCCTCGCGATCTACCGATCGTCCGAGACGGGCGAGACCGTTTCGCTGAGCGGTCCGTAGAAGCTCCGAACGGGATGCGCGGACCCGGACCGCTTCGGCGAGTCCGAGGTCGTTCGCCGAAAGGACCCAGACGCGATGAGCAAGCTGGCACTGCTGGGCGGCGCGCCGGTGCGCGCCAAGCCCTGGCCGGAGTGGCCGGTGTGGGGCGAGCCCGAGGAGAAGCGCCTTCTCGAGGTCTTGCACTCCGGTCAGTGGGGCAAGATCTACGGAGGCGTCACCGAGGAGTTCGAGCGCGAGTTCGCGACCATCGCCGGCGCGGAGCATTGCATCGGCGTGCTCACGGGCACGGCCGCGCTCGAGGTGGCTCTGCGCGCCGTCGGCGTGGAGGCCGGGGCCGAGGTCATCATCCCGCCCTACACCTTCATGGCGACCGCCACGACCGTTCTCGACGTGGGCGCCGTTCCGGTCTGGGCGGACATCAGCCCCGACACGTGGACGATTGATCCGGACGCGATCGAGGCCCTGATCACCCCGCGCACGGCGGCCATCATCCCGGTTCACGTCGCCGGCAACCCTTGCCGCATGGACGAGATCGAGGCGATCGCCGAGGTGCGGGGCATCTCGATCATCGAGGACGCCGCCCAAGCGCACGGCGCGCTCTACCAGGGCGCTCCCGCGGGATCCCTCGGAGACGCCGCCTGCTTCAGCTTCCAGGCCTCGAAGAACCTCAGCGCGGGCGAAGGCGGCGCGGTCACGTCGAACGATCGCCAGGTCGCCGAGCGCGCCTGGTCCCTTCACAACTGCGGGCGCGTCAAAGACCGCGGCTGGTACGAGCACTGTCTGATGGGCTGGAACCACCGCATGACCGAGTTCCAAGCCGCGGTGCTTCTCGGGCAGATGACCCGCTTCGAGGAGCAGCGCGAGACTCGTTGGCGCAACGCCGACAGGCTGACCGGACTCCTCGCCGACGTCGAGGGCGTCTCGACCGCGACGATCCCCGGCGAGGGCTCGCGCAGCGCCGTGCATCTCATGCTCGTGAACTACGACCCGCAGGCGTTCCGCGGGCTACCGCGAGCCAAGTTCCTCGAGGCGCTCGCGGCCGAGGGCGTCCCGGCCGCGCCGGGCTACGTGCCTCTCTACAAGGCCGAGATGTTCGCGCGCAACGGCAAGCGGTCGTCTGCGGAGCGGTTCACCGGCAAGACGCTCGACTTCGCGAAGGTGAAGTGCCCCGTCTGCGAGCGGATCTGCGACGGCGAGGGCTTCTGGATCTACCAGAAGCAGTTCCTGGGGCCGGAATCGGACATGGACGACATCGCCGAGGCGATTCGGAAGATCCAGAGCCATGCGGCCGCCCTGCTCTGAGGCCGCGGAGATCCCGGATTGGGCGCGTCGGGCGGGTTGCCCGGCGCGCCCTCCCTTTGCCGCGGCCGCCGACCTAGGACTCACGATCGAGCGCTCCGACGCCGCGTCGCGCATCGGCGGCGCCCTCTTGGTCGCGTGCCTGGAGGGACGCACGATCACCCTGTACGAAGAGGGCGTCCGGTCGGTGGCCGAGCGGCGCGGGGAGTCTCTTGAGCGCGTCGCCGACGAGGCCGTAGCCCACGAGGTGCTGCACTTCGCGCTCCGGGGCGAGGGCGCCCGAGCGAGCGAGACCGCGGTTCGGCGGCTGGCGGGCGCGTGGGCTTCCGGCGCCTCCGAGTAGGGCTGATGGGCATGCCCAGGGATCGTCGGGCGGGGAGGCGCCCGCCTTCACACGCTCTTCAGTTGCGGCCGAGGCGGGGGTGTGGTACTGTTCGGCGTTGCGCAACGCGCGGGGCGCATCTCGAGAGTCCCCACACGCCGCCGGAGTGACGTACCGGGCGCAGGCTTGCTGTACGAGCTTCGCCTTGGGTCCCCCCTGTCGTGTCCCGGGGCGCCGAGCGCCGTCCGCGATCCACTCGGAATGGCGGCATCGGCTTGGCTTGGTACGAATCCATCCTCCTTGGCATCCTTCAGGGGCTCACGGAGTTTCTCCCGGTGTCGAGCAGCGGGCACCTGGTTCTGTTTCCCACTCTCTTCGGAAGCGAGCCGCCGCCGCTGGAGTTCGACGTCGCGGTCCACATCGGCACGCTCGTGGCCGCCATCGTCTACTATCGCGCGGATGTCGGCAGGGTTCTTGCCGGGTTGGGTCGAACCATTGGAGCGCTGTTCGAGCGCCGCGCGCGCGATCTGCTGCGGCAGGACGAGTACGCTCGACTCGGCGCGCTCATCGTCGCCGGGACTCTCCCGACCGTCGTCATCGCCTTCGCGGTGCGCGATTTCGCCGAGAGGCTCGTCGACATTCCTTCGCTTGCCGCTCTAGGTTTGCTTGTGACGGGGATCATGCTCTTCGTGGCGGATAGGCAGGAGCGCAAGCGCGCCGCGGGCGTGGACGTCGGCGGCGCTCGCGGCGTGCACGCCGTCGTCGTCGGGGTGGCCCAAGGCATCGCGATCACGCCCGGCGTCTCGCGGTCGGGCTCCTGCATCATCGCGGGGACGCTCTGCGGTTTCGACCGCGAGTTCGCGGTGCGGTTCGCGTTTCTCCTGATGATCCCCATTGTCTTCGGCGCGGGCGTGCTCAAGGCGCGCGATCTGGCCGGCGGGGCCGACCAGATGCTTCTGCCGTGCGCGCTGGGCGCGGTGGCGGCGGCCGTTGTCGGGTTCGCCGCGATCGCGCTCACGGTGCGCGCGGCGCGCAAGCGCCGGTTGTGGGCGTTCAGCGCCTACTGCGTCACGCTGTCATTCGTGGGCTTCAGCCTCTTGTGGCGCGCGGGTCGGCTGACGGAGGGTTGGTTCTGAAGCGGGCCGCCGAGGCGGCTCCGCGGACGCCGTTAACGGGCGGTCGACGTCGGTCGGCCGTTACTGAGTGAAGGGAGTACTCTCGGGAATGAGCTTCGCCACACAGTTGTATCACGGCGCACTCACCATGGTGAGCCAAGCCGGCGGAGAGCCGATCAGCGAGCGTACCCTGAAGCTGGAGTGGACCTCGGCGGCCGGGTGGTGGGTCTTCGTGACCTTCCTCTCCGCCGTGGGCGCTCTCGCTTTCGGGTATTGGCTTATCAAGCAGCTTCGGGAGGCCGACACCGGCACCCCGGCGATGCAGAGGGTCAACGCGGCCATCAGCGTCGGCGCTACGGCCTACCTCCGGAGGCAAGCCAAGCTTCTCTCCTATTTCGTTGTCGCGCTCTGCGTGCTGCTGGTCATCCTCTACATCCCCGTCTACAAGGACAACATGATCCTTGCGTTCGGCATCGGCATCGCCTTCGTACTCGGCTGCCTCGCGTCCTTCGCGGCCGGCTACGTGGGCATGACGCTCGCCGTCTACGCGAACCTCCGCGTGGCCGCGGCGGCGCTCCAGAGCTTCAAGCGCGCGCTGGAACTCGCGTTCCGCGCGGGCGCGATCTCGGGCGTCTTCACGGTCGGTCTGGGCCTTCTCGGCGCTTGCGCCGTCTTCGCGGTCTTCAAGGAGCACGCGGTCAACATCCTCGTCGGCTTCGGCTTCGGCGGCAGCCTCATCGCGCTCTTCATGCGCGTTGGCGGCGGCATCTTCACCAAGGCCGCGGACGTCGGGGCCGACCTCGTCGGCAAGGTCGAGGCCGGCATTCCCGAGGACGACCCGCGCAACGCCGCGACCGTCGCGGACAACGTGGGCGACAACGTCGGCGACTGCGCCGGCATGGCCGCCGACGTTTTTGAGTCCTACGAGGTCACCCTCGTCGCCGCCGTCCTCCTCGGCGCTTTCGCCACCCGCGCCGCCTCGCCTGGCGACCCGGCGGCGGACCTCGGCGTCGCGATGTGGACCTACCCGCTCCTGGTACGCGCGGTGGGAGTCATCGCCTCGTGCATCGGCGTCCTGTTCGTGCGCGGCAATGACGCCGACCCCGACATGGATCCGATGAAGCCGATCAACCGCGGCTTCCAGGTCTCCGCCGTGATCGCCGCTTTCGGCACCTTCCTCATGACGTGGATCATGATGCGCACGAACGGCGACGTCCACTGGGCCTTCGGTTGGGCCACCGTCTCCGGCATCGGTCTTGCGCTCGTGATCGGCAAGCTCACCGACTACTTCACCCACACCGACCGTCCTCCGGTCACCACGATCGCCGAGTCGGCGAAGACGGGTCCGGCCACCATCATCCTCAACGGCCTCGGGATCGGGATGGAGAGTTCGGTCTGGTCCATCCTCTCCATCGGCGGCGCCATCGTTGTGAGCTTCCTGCTCTTCAGCGGCGACCTGGCGCTCGGCTCGTACGGCGTGGCCCTCATGGGCCTCGGCCTCCTGACGACCACGGGCTACATCCTCGCGATGGACACCTACGGGCCGATCGCGGACAACGCGAACGGCGTGTTCGAGATGGCCGAGGACGTGGACGTCGAGTCCGACCCCGAAGCCAGCCGCATCGTGGCCCGTCTCGACCAGGTCGGCAACGTGACCAAGGCCCTGACCAAGGGCTTCGCGATCGCCACCGCCGTCATCGCCGCCGTGTCCCTCTTCAAGTCCTATGTGGACGAGGTGCACCTGGGCGAGATCGGCATCCCGATCAACCACCCGATCGTTCTGGTCGGCTTCCTCATCGGCGGCGCGGTGCCGTTCCTCTTCAGCTCTTTCGCCATCAACGCGGTCGCCCGCGCGGCGTTCATGGTTGTCGAGGAAGTGCGCCGTCAGTTCCGTGAGATCCCCGGGATCATGGAGGGCGAGAACCTCCCCGACTACGCGCGCTGCGTGGACATTGTGACCGAGACGGCTCAGAGGGAACTCCTCGGCCCTGGCGTGCTCGCGGTCGGTGCTCCCATCTTCACCGCGTTCTTCCTGGGCACGATCGGCGGGGAGATAACCGTCGAACTCCCGACGGCAGCCGGCGATCAGATCGCGACGGCGACTGGTTCGGTCGGCGCGGCGGCGCTCGGAGCGTATCTGGCCGGCGCCATTCTGGTTGGCCAGTTGCTCGCCGTCTTCATGTCCAACGCCGGCGGCGCATGGGACAACGCGAAGAAGAAGATCGAGGATGGCATGTTCGGCGGGAAGGGCACGCCCGAGCACAAGGCGGCCGTCGTCGGCGACACGGTCGGCGACCCGTTCAAGGACACCGCGGGCCCCGCCCTGAACCCGCTCATCAAGGTCATGAACCTCGTGGCCGTTCTGCTTGCCCCCGCGCTCGCCAAGCCGATTTCGCCCGGCCTCGGCATCGGTGTGACCATTCTGGTCGGCGCCCTTTTGGGCGGCGCGATCTGGTGGTCCAAGACCGGCGGCGAGGGACTCATCAAGCAGCCCGAGCGCGGCTAGTCGCGCCGGACGCCTCGAACGCCCGCACCCCCGTCGACTTCGCCGAAGTCGGCGGGGGTGCTTCGTTTGGGCCCCCTCCGAAAGACCTTGCGGCCACGAGGCGAACTATCGCACCATAGTCGCGGTGGTTCGCTAGTGGTTAGGAGACGCGTATGACGCCAGAGGGCGCCAAGGTTGGGTCCGTCGCGCGTCCGAGGGATCAGGTTCAGATGGACGCCACGGCCGGGCCGAGGCCCGTGTCCGTGTTGGTCGTCGACGACGAGGCCCACGTGGTGGAGCTGATCTGCGAAGCGCTCCGCATGGTCGACATCGCTCCGATGCCCGCGCATTCGGCCGCTGAGGCCGTGCGACACCTGGACCGGACGGCTTTTGACGTCGTGCTGACGGATCTCCGGATGCCTCACGGCGACGGCCGCAGCGTGCTGGCGCACGCGCGACGGAACCCGATCGGCCCTGAGGTGATCGTCCTCACCGGCACCGGAGACGTGAGCACGGCGGTCGAGTGCATGCGGATGGGGGCCTTCGACTACATCCAGAAACCCTTCGACGTTCAGACCGTCACGCGCGTAACGAAGAGCGCGGCCGACAAACGTCGTTTCATGCTCGAGACGCGGGATCTGAAGGAGGTTCTGCACCGCAGCAAATACGCCTTGATGGTGGCGCTGCAGGCCCGTGACTCCTACACGTTCACGCACTGCGTCAACGTGGCGCACCTCGCGATGCGCTTCGGAGAGCATCTCGGCTGCCCCCAGCACATCCTCGACGCGATCACCAACGTCGGCGAACTCCACGACGTCGGGAAGATCGGGGTGGCCGACAACATCCTGAACAAGCCGGGTCCGCTCACCGAGTCCGAGTATGAGTCGATGAAGTTCCACCCGGCGATCGGCATCGAGATCGTCGACCCGATCGGGACTTTTCCGGAGGAAGGCGCGCTGGTGCACTCCCACCACGAGCGCTGGGACGGAAGCGGCTATCCCGATGGGCTCGCGGGCGAGGAGATCCCCCTCGTCGCTCGCATCACCGCCGTCGTCGACGTCTTTGACGCGGTCACGACCGATCGTCCCTACCGGAGGGCTCTGTCGCTCGCGGAAGGGCTGGAGATCGTGCGCCGCGGAAGCGGAAGCGGCTTCGAGCCGCCTCTGGTCGAGGAGTTTCTTGGATTCGTTTCCAGGGAGTTCCGCACCGATGACGAGCGGTACGTCCGGCAGATGCACGAGGTGCGCGCGGCCCTGCGCCACCGGTTCCCCACGTAGAAGCTACTTCACGAGCCGCCCGCGGGCGAGGGACCGGTTCACGTCCGTCAGTTCGACCGTCACGAGGCCGTTTCGCTCCCCGCTCAGCTCATCCAGCAGGACGATGTAGCCCTCGACTTCCGCCACGACGGCTTCTCCGTCATCGCCCAGGCGGACCTCGCGAGGCCGGCAGTGGTACATCTGCCCCAGACGGAACGGGTGGTAGTCCGCGGCGATGTCCGCCGCGCGACCGTGATGCACCTGGTACTGGTCATTCTGCAGGAGCGGGTCGCAACGGATGTACAGCTCCGCCTCGAGCAACTCCTCCAAGTGCGCCACGCGCCCGCCCTCGGGTCCGATCATCTCCCAAGCGACCTCGAACGGGACGGACAGAGCGAAGGCCTCAGGGCGCGCCTTGTTGCGGCGTCGGCGGAGATCCCGCTCGATGCGGCTCGCGAGGCTCTCCGGCGAGAGCACTCTCCCCTGCCCGCGGCAGTGCGGGCACACCTCGCACAGACTGTGCAAGAGCGAAAGCCCCGTGCGCTTGCGGGTCATCTCGATCAGGCCGAGAGGGCTGATGTGGACGATCCGGGTGCGGGCGCGATCTCGGGTGAGGTGCTCCTCGAGTTCCTTCATGACCTGCTTGCGGTGAGAGGCGTCGACCATGTCGATGAAGTCGAGGATGATGATGCCTCCGATGTCGCGCACCCGGAGCTGCCTCGCGATCTCGCGCGCGGCCTCCAGGTTCGTCGCGACCACCGTGTCCTGTAGATTCGTCGTGCCGATGAACCGACCGGTGTTCACGTCGATCGTGCTCATCGCTTCGTTCTCATCAATGGTCAGGTTGCTGCCGCTTGGGAGGTCGACGCGGCGGCGCAGCACCCTGCTGATCTCGGCCTCGACGCCGAACGACTCGAAGAGCGGGACCTTGCCCTGGTAAAGCTTGCAGCGCGACGCGGCTTCCTTCGAAATGGCGCGAAGCGCGTTCACCGCCTTTTTGTGCGCCTCCGGGCAGTCCACGATGATCTCGCGGGTCTCCTCGGAGTAGCGGTCCCGGACCATGCGCTCGACGAGCGAGAGTTCCTCGCGGAGAAGCGCGGGGGCCTTCTTGCGGCGGAAGGCGCTCTTGATGCTGCGCCACTCCTTCTTGAGCTGCTCGACGTCGGCCTCAAGATCCTCCAGCGTGCAGCCCGCGGCCTCGGTGCGGATGATGAGGCCGTAGCCGCGCGGCTTGAGCTGGTTCCCGAGTTCCTTGAGCCGGCCGCGCTCCCGGTCGTCCGCGATCTTGCGCGAGACGCCCACATGGCTGGAGCTGACGGGGAGAAGCACGACCCAGCGGCCCGGCAGGCTGATGCGCGTGGTTGCCCGCGCGCCCTTATGGCCTAGAGAACCGCGCGCGACCTGGACGAGGAGCGCCTCGCCGTCATGGGCCACATCGGTGATGGGAGGGTAGTGCCGCTCGTTGGGGCGCCCCCGATGAACGCGATGCCCGCCTTTTCCGCCTTTGGAGCGATGGGCCATCGCCGCCGCGGCGACTTTGTGGGCCTCTTCCTCCGCCTCGGCGAAGTCCTTCACATGCATGAACGCGTTGCGGTCGAGACCAATGTCGACGAAACACGAATCCATGCCAGGCAGGACGCGATCAATCTTGCCCTTGTAGATGCTCCCGACTTCCTGCTGCTCCTGCTCGATCCGCAGTTCCACGAGCAAGCCGTCCTCAAGAACGGCCATGCGCGTCTCGCGCGGCTCGATGTTCACAAGAATGCGTCGCTCCAACGTGACTCCTTGCTGCTGTAGGCTTGCGTATCCGGCGGCATGATACCACACCGGGCCAAGGCGGACGGCGTCGTCACCTCGGCTCGGTGGGGACGCCGCCGTGGAAGGTCGTAAGGAGCGCTTCGGCGGCCCACTCGATCTCCGCGCGCGCCTCGACCGCCTCGATCCAGCCCGAGGGAATCGCGCCCACCCCGAGCGCCGTCCCGAGGATCGAGCCGGCGATCGAGCCGGTCGAGTCGCTGTCTCCGCCGTGGTTCACCGCCGCGAGCACTCCGTCCGCGAAGCTCTCGGCCCCGAGAGCGCAGCGTACGGCGATCGCGAGAGCCTCCTCCGCGACCCAGCCGGCGCCCAAACTCGCGACGCTCTCGGGCGTCGCGGGTCCGTCGTCCGCGTCGCCGATCGCACGCTCCAGCGCCCGGAGGCACTCCTCGTGGCCGTCCCAGCGTGTGAGTTCGGCCGCGCCCGCAGCCAACCCCTCGCGGAGAGACGCACCGTCCATGACACGGCCGAGCGCCAGCGCCAGCGCCCCGGCCGCTAGGTAGCCGCTCGGGTGGCTGTGGGTCACGGCGGCGACCTCGCACCCGACGGTGAACGGATCCGCGAGGCCGGTTAGCCCAACCGGCGCCACCCGCATCACTCCTCCGCAGCCCTTGCTGTTGTTGAGGCGCTCCTCGAGGGCGCCCATGCGGGCGCCGGCGAGGGCGGAGAGGCAGGTCCCTCCGGGGCCCCGCTGGTGACGCAGAGCCGGGGAGAGCGACAGCCGACTGGGCTCCAGAGTCGCGAAGTTGGGGTGCGCCGAGGTCTCGCCCTGGGTCTCGAGCCATCGCAGGTACGACTCATGCACCATCGAGGCGTAGTGGCAGATCCCGCGCTCACGACCGCGCTCATGCGCGCGCACCAGCCCCTCCACTGTGAACAGGGTCATCTGGGTGTCGTCGGTGATCGCGCCGAGACGACCGTACGCTGGGGCTAAGCCCCGGACGCCCTCGGGTCCGAAAGCGGCGCGGATCTCCGCGAGAGAGAGGAACTCGACGGGCGCGCCAAGCGCGTCGCCGATCGCGCCACCGAGAAGACACCCGCGGATGCGGTCCTTGAGCGAGAGATCCATGCAGGGGGGTTCGCAGGGCGCACCCGTGGCGCCTGCGCGGTAGACCCGTCAGTGCAGGCCCAGGATGTGGGCAAGCAGGCCGTTCAGGGCCGGCTCGTAGTGCCAGATGGCCTCGATAGTATCTTCCTTGGCGTCGAAAAGGGACGCGGCTACCAGTGCGAGCAACGCCCCCCTCACGGCGCGGTTGTGCACGGCGCGCTGCCACGAGAAGCCGCCAGGGGCTGTGGAGGCGGCGCCTCTGCGGCGCCATGGAGCGGGCGCCAGGGCTGGCACTCTCTCGCGGTAGGCCTCATAGGCGCCTGGAAACGTGCGCTCGAGCCCCTCCTCTTCGCGTCGGATCGCCACGCCATAGACGCAGGCAGTGAGCAGAGCAGCCACGAGGGCCAGCTCTGGGCTGTTGAGCATGACGCAGTAGCCCGCGGCCATCACCATCGACCCGGCGTAGAGGGGGTGCCGGACCCAGGCGTACGGCCCCGAAGTGCAGAGCGCGGTGTTCTTGGCGACGTAGCCGAGAGCCCACGTGCGGATCGCGATCCCGAGCAGCAGGAAGGGAGTGCCGAGGAGGATGGTCTGATCGGTAGCCGGCGCGGCGAGGATGAACGCGGCGGCGGCAAGGGCATGCAGCAAGGGACGCTTGCGTGACAGATAGGACCCGCACACGGAACACATGGGCGCGAGACGGACCTCAAGAGGGCCAGGACCAAGGCCGGCGAGACGGATGGACGGCTGCAGCATCGGCAACCCCTCCTACGGTGGATAGGGGAAGGACGAGCGAGTGCCGCCGACGGTTCCCGCAGGACCTACAGCGCCCTGCCTATCCCGCACGCCGCTCTGGCTCGGTCCACGACCTGTCGAGCGACCTCGCGGGCGCGGCGCGCCCCATCCGAGAACGCGTCGCGCACCCGATCGGGCTCCCGCTCGAGTTCTTCGCGCCGCGCGCGGGCCTCTCCGAAGAACTCAAAGAAGAGTTCGGCGACGCGGCCTTTGACCTCTCCGTAGCCGACGCCGCCCTCGCGGTACCGGCGCTCCATCTCGGCGCGCTCGGCGTCCGAAGCCATCAGCCGGAACAGAGAACACGTTGCAGGTCTCGGGGTCTTTCGGGTCCTCGACGGGCGTGGAGTCGGTCTTCATCCGCTTGATCTTCTTCTCGAGGGTCTTCGCGTCATCGAAGATCTCGATCGCGTTCCCGTAGCTCTTGGACATCTTCCGGCCATCGAGCCCGGGCACCACGGCGACCTGCGGGAGGATGTACGGATCGGGCAGCACGAACGTGTCGCCGTAGACGTGGTTGAAGCTCCCCGCGATGTCGCGCGTGACCTCGACATGCTGTTTCTGGTCCTGCCCGACCGGCACCAGGTGCGAGTTGTAGATGACGATGTCCGCGGCCTGCAGCACAGGGTAGTCGAAGAGCCCGACACTCGCGGCGAGCCCCTGCGTCGTCTTGTCCTTGTACGCGTGGCAGCGCTCGAGGAGCCCCATCGAGGTGACGCAGTTGAGGATCCAGGCGAGTTCCGTGACCTCGGGCACGTCCGAGTGCCGGAAGAGGGTCGAGCGCTCCGGGTCGAGCCCGAGCGCCATCAGCCCGAAGGCCACCTCATGGCAGCCCTCCGCGAAGGCCTCCGGGTCCTGCACGCTCGTGAGGGCGTGGTAGTCGGCGATGAAGTAGAAGGCGTCGCACGTCTCCTGGAGTTCGACGTACTGCCGGATGGCGCCGAAGTAGTTGCCGATGTGGAGCTTGCCGGAGGGCTGAACGCCCGAGAGCGCACGTTTCATCCTGGTCTCCCCTGTTTGCCCGAAACGGCCCGCCGGGGAGCCCGCCTCGGGCGCCCCGGGTGAAGCACGCAAGAGCGCCCGCGGAGGCTCTCCGCGGGCGCCCGGTCACTCGATGGTCTCGCGCATGTCACGGCCGGCGGAGAGCGTCAGTCTCCGCGCCGCCACTGTCGGCCGGTTGTCGGCGGTGACGTGCCCATGATGGGACGAGTCTAGCCGCGCGGGCGCGGGTGTGTCAACGGAAGCGCGGGGGGATGGGGTCACATGGCGGGGAAGCACGTTCTCAGCGCCTTGAGCGTGTTGGGGCTCAGCCGGCAGCCGTCCTCCACAGGGGCAGGTCGCCGTCACCAGGGCGACCGTCGTTCGTCTGTACCAACAACGACGGTCCGTGGCGGAGGACTCGCGACCTTAGCCGCCAAGGATCGGGAACAACGCCCGCGCCCCGGCTGGGCGCATGGAGGTGGAAGCATGACCCGTTTCTTCCTCACCGTAGTGGGAGGGCTCGCGGCCGCGTTCATCGTCGCCCTCGCGGCCGCCTGCGTCGTGCCGTCGAAGGACGACGAGTACATCAAGAAGGGGAAGTAGAGCCCTGGCGACCACGCCCTGTCGCGCCGCCTTATGTGGTGGCGCGCCGCACGACGCACCCGAATCCGCACCGTGCAAGCGACAGGGAGGGCGCCATGAAGTCACTCACACGACATCTCACGCTGAACGTCCCCGCGCGGATGGGCTTCGTGAACATCACGCGTGAAGTGGAGGAGTGCGTGCGCGAGAGCGGGATCCAGGAGGGTCTCTGCCTCGTGAACGCCATGCACATCACCGCATCGGTGTTCATCAACGACGACGAGCCCGGACTCCACGAGGACTACCGCCTGTGGCTCGAGCAGCTCGCACCGTACGACCCCTCCCCTGAGCGCTACCACCACAACCGCACCGGCGAGGACAACGGGGACGCCCACCACAAGCGGCAGATCATGGGCCGTGAGGTCGTGGTCGCCATCACCAAGGGGCGCCTCGACTTCGGTCCGTGGGAACAGATCTTCTACGGGGAGTTCGACGGCCGCCGCTCGAAGCGCGTGCTCGTGAAGGTGATTGGGGAGTAGGGGTCGCGGCGAGGCTCGGGGTACTGGAGGGGCCGCATAGGGAGGACCATCCGGCAGGATGGTGGGACCCTATCCGGCCCATTGCATGGAGCGGACTGCCTCCGGCTCCACGTGCCCAAAGGGCGGGACGTCGCGGGCCCCTTCCCTGCAGCCCCTCCGTACACCGTCTGCGGAAGGCTTGTCAGTCGATCGTCACGACGAACGCGTCGCTGATGCCCTCGCCGGGGAGCGTCGCCGTGATGACGGCCTGCGCGCCGGACTGAGCGCTGTTGTTCGCCTTGATGGTCCCGGCGTCGCTCTTGATGAACACGACCGACGTGTTGGTGGAAGCCCACTCGAAGCTCGAGAACGAGTCGTACCCCGAGACGGCGTGCCCATCGCTGTCCATCACATGGGCCTCGACGGAGACCTCCTGCCCAGGGGACAGGTAGTAGGGCTCGGACTGCCCGATGATGTTCGCGTACACGTAGTCGGTCGTGTCCCACGACGAGCTGCAGCCACACACCAAAGCAAACGGAACCGTCAGAAGCAAGCAAAGGAGAACCTTGGCTCGATAGGTCATAGACGGCCTCCTCTCCGAAACTCGCGTCCTCTTCCGCGCCATGCCGGGAACCCCTTCCGGGGCCGGGCGCCCTCAGCCTTGCGACGGATGGCGGTTCGGAGGCGTTCCCCTGCCGCATACCCGTCTCCCGGTCGGGTCAAACCGGGAGACGGGCTGCGGAGGGGAGGGGAGGCGTTCGGTTACCCGCCGTCGGAGGCGGGCGCGACGTCCTCGGGCACGGCGATGTCGGTGTAGTCCATCTCGGTGAGCACCCAGAAGTCGCGCGCGAGACCGCGGTCCACGTACTCGTACGGAAGCCAGCCGTAGCCCTGGTCGCCCCAGCCGGTCCCCCAGCTATTGCGGATCAGGAGCGCGCCGGCGCCGGCCCCGATCTTCTTCTTGTCATCGTAGCCCACGGCGACGACGGCGTGCCCGCCGGTGGGCGTGTCCTTCGGACCGGGAAACGGGATTTCGCCCGTTGCGTCGGCGGCGTGGATGGCCTGCTTGTAGACGGTGAAGCCGAAGGCGAACGGGAGGCCCTGGGCGAGGGAGCGCTTGAGGCCTTTGAGGTCCTCGAGCCGGTGGTAGGCGATCGCCTTGAAGTTCTGGGCGAAGGCGTAGCAGAAGGCGCGGGGCTCGACGTCGAAGTCACCGGTCACGTACGGCCAGTAGACCTCGGGGCAGGTTCCGAACAGCCGGAGCGCCTTGATCGCGCTTCGGACGAAGGCGCCGGTGTCGCCGACCCAGCCGAGGTAGTTGCGGGTGACCTTGTAGAGGAAGAGGCGGGAGCCGTCAAAGTGCTCGCCGTGGAGACGGATCTGGAGGTGCTCCCAGAGCCCGACGACGGCCTGGGCGGTGCACGACCCGATGTCCTCCTGGTCCTCGATGGGGGGATCGTCGAATCGGAGGTCGACCGAGGCGGGCGGGGCGGTCGGCGGCTTCGCGGCGAGGAGCGGGATGTCTTTGGCGGCCGCGGGCTTGACGGTCTTGCGCACCTCGGCGACGCGCTTGGCCATCTGCGCGACCGCCCGACCGACTACGGGCTCGTCGCCTCGATAGTCGCGAAAGTCCGGCGGGTCGGGTAACCACCCGAAGCGGGCTATCTTGTAGGACATGGGGAGCCTCCTCTCGGAGGGCTTGCCGGCCCCCCCCCGGGGGGGGGGGGGCTACGACTCGGCACTCTCGCCGCTCTCGGTGTCGTCAGAGGCGATGACCTGGAGGATGCAGGCCCCGGCGATGTACGGCTCATCGAGAGTCACGACGATTGTCGCAGTTCCTACAGCCTTGGCGGTAACCAGGCCAGTTCCGTCGTCTGCAGCCGCGACGCTTGGGTCTGTCGAGGCCCACTTGAGGGCGCCGTCCGTGGCCACGATCGCGCCGGCGGCGTTCAACCCGACGGCGCTTGCCGTGACCGACTGTCCCACGGTGAGTTGCGCAGGCGAAGCCGTCCCCACGGTGACCCGAAGGGCACTGGGCTCCCACGCGCTGTAGGCCGCGTCGCGAAGGGCCTCGGTCTCGTAGACCGTGACCGCTAGAGGAGGCATCACCTGGATGGCGCCACCGGTGTCCTTGAGGACGACGACGATGCTCGATGTCGTCTTCTCGCCATCCCTGGCGGCTTTGAACGCGGCCTGGGCATCGGTGACGGTCAGGTCGGTCACGACCTCCGACTCACTTGGGAAGTAGTCGAAGTCATCGGGGTCCGAGTAGACGTCAATGGAGTCACCGTCCGCGTCGAGCGACTTGGCCGCCACCTTGTAGGTCTGGTTCTCTACAAGGCGATAGGGTGACAGCATGGGCTCGGTGGAACTGCCCTCGTATAGTCTCACCTGGACGGACGCCGGGTCGGGCGTGTCCACCTTATACCAGTCGCGGTCACAGGTGCAGGCCGACAGGCCGATAGCGATCAGCGCGAGTGCGCACGCGGTGAGTATCAGTGTCTTCATGCCGGTCCTCTCCTCTCGTAGCGCATCGCCGCTAGAACCGCGCCCGGTAGCCCAACGCCCAGCGGTCCTTTCCGCTGTACCGGTCCCAGCGCCATGGCTCGTCCACGTCCCACGCCGGTGGGCTCTCGCCCCAGTCGTAGCGGAGGAAGAAGACGCCCTTCTCCTTGCTGTTGTCTGTGGTCAGCTCGGCGTACACGTGCGGGTGGACGCAGTACCGGGCGGGCATCCCCACGTCGTACCACACCTCGCCGCGCACGAAGAAATTCCAGAGCGTGTCCTTGGCCCGGTTCACCCCGCCGAAGGCGCCTGTGCTCGGCTTCCACTCGGTGAACACCCCGGCGCGCGCGCGCAGTCGGTCGCCGAGGAAGTTGGTGTCGCGCATCTCGGATAGGCTTCCCCCGAGGCGCGCGTCGGTCTCAAAGCGGAAGCCCCACTCGCCCTCGCCCCGGGAGAACGTCTCGGTCCAGGGCACGCAGAATGCGCGTAGCGCAGTGTCGGTGAAGTCGTCGTCGGACGAGAGCCCCAGGCCCCAACTCGTCCAGCGGCTGCCGGTCCAGTGGAGCCGGTAATAGTCGAGGTCGATGTCGTTGATGTCGGGCGTCGTGGTCGCGGCGGATCCGTCGGCGGACTGCCTGAGCGACACTCTCGAGCCCGCCGTCGAGACGGCCCCTTCCTCTCGTTTCTTCAGTATGTCATCCCACGGGAGAACGCTCTCGAGATCGACGCTCGCCCGCCAGGTCTCGAGATCGAAGCCGTCGGGCTTGACGCGGGTGAACTGGAGCGGGGCCTCCTTCCGTCCCGCCGCGGTGAGGTCGAAGCTGAGTTCGTTGTCGCCCCTCGCGTCTTCAAGCGTCCAGTTCTCCGGCAGTCCGAGCAACTCGGCCCACAGCCCCGCCTGCACGGCGGCGGTGAGGTCCACGTTGGTGAAGCCGCTGGTGTCGGAGCGGTCGGAGCCGCCGACCTCCGTCCCCACTGCCGCCACGAGTCCGAGGGCGGCCTTCTGTCGGTCGCTGAGCTTCCCCCACTCTAGGTTCGCGATGCGCCAGATGCGGTCGGCAAGGGTGGCTTTGGTCCAGCCATCGTCGCTGTGTCGTGAGGTTGCAGTCCGGTCATCCGCCAGACCGGGGAACTCGGCTCTGAGGTTGTCGAAGTCAATGTCCGAGACAAGCCGCCCGGCCCGGCAGAGCGAGTCCGGCCACGCGCCCAGAGGCAAGGAGGCCCCCCAGCCCTTCCACTCCTCGACGAGTTGGGCCAGTGCATCTGCTCTCGCCGTCCACCACTCTTTTTCGGCCGGATCCGTCCTGGCCTCCGCCACTTGGCGTGCGGCTCCAGCTAG
>CAZCER010000019.1:0-5590 GCA_964497385.1 uncultured Armatimonadia bacterium
AGGTGATTCTTGTGCATCAGTTCCAGCGTGCGTGGCCCGAGGATGCGGCCGCCGGGCGTCATACCGACGACGAGGACGCCGTGCTCCCGCTGTTCACCGGATAGGAGACGCCCATGTGGCCGGTCATCGATGTCGACCCCGAGCTGATCGCCCCCGACGAGCTGGCCGATGGCAGCATCGCGTTCCTCGCGAGCCTCGATCTCGGCAAGACAAGCGACCACACGGCCCTGTCGTTCACCGAGATCGCGCAGCGCGAGTCGGACGGTCAGCGAGAGTACCTACTCCGCCACCTCGAACGCTGGCCGCTGGGCACCAAGTACGAGACGATCGTGGCGGACACGTGCGCGCTCCTCATCCGGCCGCCCGTCTACGGCCGGTGCGCCCTCATACTGGACGCGACGGGCGTCGGGAACGCGGTCCGCGAGCTGTTCGAACCTGACCGGACCGACACTGACATCGCCACCCTCGAGAGCCTGCCGGAGTCCGGCTTCACCCGGCTGCTGACGACCCCGGACGGGATCCAGCGTGTGTTCCGCGTGCTCCGCGGAGGAGGCGAGGCGGCGCGCGACCTGGTGCGGCCGCATGTGTCGGAGCGGGCCGTCTTGCCGACACTTCGCTTGCTCCAGCGTTGGTTCGCGTTCCGTGGTCTTCGCGAGATCTACCCGGTCGTCATCACCAATGGACGCGAGTACCGGGTCGATGATGAGTCGAACACCTACTACGTGCCGAAGCGCGACGTCGTGGCGGCGACGCAGATCGTGCTGCAGGAGAGGCGTGTCCGGTTCCCCGCGTCGCTGCCCCTGGTCAGCACACTGCAGGGCGAGCTGGGCGGGTTCCGAGCTCGCCCGACCGCGGCAGGCAACGAGGTCTTCGAGGCGCGCGAGGGCGAGCACGACGATCTGGTGCTCTCGCTCGCACTTGGGATCTGGGTCGGGGAGATGATGGACGAGTGGGATCCGGGGAGCGCCTGATGGTCGCCACGCACCGAGTCCGCTGTCCGCACTGCGGCACCCGGCAGCCGTTCGATCTCTCGGGTACCGACGCGTGCGCGCCCGCGAAGTGCGTCAACTCGAAGTGCCGGCGGCCGTTCTGGGCATACGTTCGCGATGGCGTGTTCGTCACCGCGAAGGAGCCGATCAGGGAGGGAACCGCAGAGACACGCGGGTCGTCATGCTGAGGAGACGCCGGCTCCAGAGGGATGCTGTTCATGCGGTTTGGGCACCCGCAGCGACTTTTTTTGTGGCGGTCGGAGGTATCATGAAGGTACCACCGAATGGCCGCATCGTCTGATAGTCCGGGGCCCGGTGTCACTGGGCTCGCGCAGTTAGCTGATCTGCCCGTCAGTTGATTCGTCTGGTCTTCTTAAGTGCGGTGGCCGCAGCCTTTGGCAGAAGCAGCCCGTGCGCAGTTGTCTGCCGTGGGTGAGATGCGCCCGTCGGCGCGCACGTAGCGCCGCTGGAGGCTCTACTGCAGGGCACTGCGTGGCGAGTGTGCGAGGAGTGCCCTGCTCCACGCACCATGGAGGTGGGCGGATGTTGGCGTTCCTCGGAACACTCGGCGTGCCTGAGCTGCTTCTCGTCGGGGGCGTCATCGTGCTGTTCTTCGGGGCGAGGAAGCTCCCTGAGATGGCGCGCGGGATGGGGCAGGCGATAACCGAGCTACGCAGAGGGGTGCGAGAGGACGCGGGTGGCACCGATGCGAGCGCGACGCCTGACAGACCAGGCGCGGGACCTCCTGAGAACGGGAACGGTGGCTAGGCTAGGTTGTCCAGGCGCCTGGCCTTGAGGGCACTGCGTGCCTGGCCTGGGGCTCGGGCTGTTGGGAGGGAGCGTCGGGTGACGTCTGGAGGCATGGTGCGGTTAGGCCTACGTGCCGCCCGAGTTTGTCTCGGCTGTGCAGTCGTCTGGGCCTCATCCTGCTGTTGCTCGGCTCAGGCCGGCGGCATGGGCAACGCCCTCCGCCTGGTCCCACCGGACATGGACGTGACCGCCGCCATCGAGACCATCGTCAGGGAGCACCTTCCAGTCGACACCATCGTCATCGACGTGTGCCACGGCGGCCAGGCGATCTTCCCATTGGGGACGCAGCTCCCACCTCGCAGGCCGGCCGACGAGTCACCGTTCGACGAGCTGCCCGACGAGCAGCTCACGCCTCTGGAATCGCCGTTCGCGGTGCGACCGGGCTTCGAGGGCGGTACCCAGCTCCGCGAGTGGATTGCGCTTGCCCATGGGGCAGGGCTGCGCGTGTACGCCGGCATGAACCTGCTGCGGTGGTGGACGCCGCACTCGTCGGACGCCGACCCCTTCATCGCGCGCCCCGAGCTGGTTGAGCTAGACTCCAAGCGCTCGTGTGAGGGCACTTCGACCGCCCGGTACGCCACCCCGTGGTCACCGGTGGTGCGGCAGGGAGTGGAGTCGCTTCTTGAGGCCCTGGGCGCGGAGTACCCGGAGCTGGACGGTCTGTACGTGGAGTGTCGCTTCCCGCGCACTAGCTGGATGGGGTTTTCTGATCAGGCACGCATCGCGTACATCCGCTACGCGTCTGTTGACCCTGCCGACCTCCCTGTCTATGGAGTCGATGAGGGTGACGACCCGGAACTGCGGGCATGGATGGTGTGGCGCCTGAGCGAGTTCCGCAGCCTCCTGAACTGCGCCGTGGCTGCATTCAGGAGAGGCACGGGAGATGTCGGCAGGCCCGCCGTGGCACGCGTTACCTGTGGCATCGCGGCCAGGCGGCTCAGGTTCAAGGCAGTCAGCGGGGAGGACTGGGTCATGTGGCTCGTCGCGAAGACCGTGGATGACGTGGTGCTGGAGGTCGACCTCAACCGAGAGCGTGCTAGGCGCGAGCACCAGGCTGGCCTGCGCCTCTATGCGGACGCGTGCCCATCGGGGCAGGCCACTACCCTCATCTCGGGGGAGTTGTGGGATGAGCCCCTGCCGCTGGATGAGGCGTACAGCCGGGTCACCGAGATGGGCCTCGGCGGCGGATGCGTGCTTGTCGATCCGGCGCAGGCGGCGCAGATGGAGACGGCATGGGCCGTGCTGCGAGCACTGCCACGAACCGGTGACGACGATGACCCGGGCACTGGAGGGGTGTAGTCATGGGCGAACAGGGCTTGTCCAGCGGGATGGATAGACGCGAGTTCTTCCGCCGCTCGATCCAGGGCGGGAGCGTGGCCTTCGCCAGCATCCAGTCCATCACCACAGTGGCACACGGTCAGCTACCTCCGACCAAGCCGCCGATCATCCCGTTCTGCTGTGACTCGGTCATCGATGACTGCATCGATGTTCCGTCCCGGTGCTGCGACCACGTGCCCGGCACGTGTGCGCTGCCCGACTGCTGCTGCGTCGCGGATGATGAGGCTCCGGGCTGCTCGTGCGATGGCGGCGACGTTCCACCATGCGGGTGCGACGGAAGCGGAGTGCCGGGATGTTGCTGCGACGGAGGCGAGGTCCCCGGGTGCGGGTGCGATGGAGGCGAAGTGCCGGGATGCTGCTGCGACGGCGACCCGCCCCCTGGCTGTTGCTGCAACGGTGGCTCGATCCCCGAGTGCTGCGATGAAGACGACGGTGGCTCGTGCGGGACGGTGTAGCTGCACACCGTGTGGCACGCTAGCTCTGGAGAGGGGTGCCGGAATGCGTCGAGGAGTCTTGTGTGTCACCATCACGGCAACGTATGTGATCGCCAGCCAGTACGCCCTTGGCGACTGCATGCCAGGACACAACCCAGATCACGATGTCTGCATCGCCGGCGACATCTTCGCGGACTTCACGACGGCGGTTGTCCCTGATGAGAACTCAGTGCTGTGGTCCGGCCACGACGTCACTCTCGTTGCGCCGACGCAGGTGGAAGACGTGGACTGCTGCTGTCATGGGGAGGGCAACTACGAGGACCTCGTGGAAGACGGCTTCGCGTTCAGGTGGACGATCCTGGACGCTCAAGGCCTCATCCAGACCCGAAACGTGGGTGCCGAGTGCACGTTCTCGTCTGACCGGTGGACTCCCGGCTGGTACAGCATCATGCTCGAGGTTGAGGACACTCCAGACGCCCTCGGGGCCAGCGGAGACGACAACGCCTGCACACACACATGGCCCGACTGGTTCGAGGTACGGCAGCCCGCACTAGTGCGCTACACTCAGAATGGGGTCAAGGCGTTCACTCAGGGAGATACGTACCCCCCTAACTACGTGATGGCGAACAACGGCTGGGCCTTCGAGTATGTGTGGCACTCCGAGTGCTGCCCGCAGGGATGCACCGGTCAAGGGGATGAGCATGCCGCCCACCTCCAGCACCTCGATGAGGCGACCAAGCGCGAACGCGTCACCTACGACATCATCGGAGACATGCCGCACGAGATGTCCCACTACGGCATCAACTGCTGGCATGACACCCGCGAGAACCCTTTTGTGAAGGGCGACGCCGCAACGACAGGCCTGAGCGTGGACTTCCACACCCACCCATTCCTGCCGGAGACTCCAGGGCCCGATGACCTCAAGTACTCGCATTGCTTCGCCGAGCAGGTGTACCAATGGGCTCAGTCGCCGCCTGGCGAGGGCGGTCCCGCAGACGATGACGACTCGATAGCGTGGTACGACCTCTGGGTGCTGAGGCCCAACGGTACGGTACTGAGCAGCCCCTACGCATGGATCAGCTACACCCTGAGTCTGAAGGTCCCCCTGCCGCTAGGCGACGGGCGCGTCGTCTGGGGTGTTCCGTACGAGGCCGACACTCCGTTCTGGACGCTTACGTTCAGGAAGTACGGCGTTGACTTCGAGTGGGTGTACTTCGCTGATCCCGACGGTGACTAGGGGGAATGCGCGGTGAGGAAGCCACTGTCAAGGACCTGGGCGTGCCTCTGGTGTGTCTGCGCGACCCTCGGCGCTGGTCTCCCCGCCCTCGGCGCGGACCTCGCCCCTGAGCCCGCACAGCCCGCCCACTGGGACTCCCTGGAGTGGGTACGGAGCCGAGTCCCTGAGGGGAGCGTCTTCAGAGCCAGTGTCACGCCTCTTCCGCTCAACGATGAGCCAGCGGCGGCCGGAGTTCCCGTGTTCTTCCGCTGCGCGATGTCGGTTCAGCGTGAGGAACCTGTGCTGGTCCTGAACCCGGAGGCACGGTTCTGGCTGTCCGTGTGGAGCGAGGACGGGCGCCTGCTAACGCAGCCCCCTCCTGAGCCTGAGCCGAGGTCCGCCGCCGGCGACGTGCTTGGCGTCCCGGCTGTGGAGTGCGGCGAGTTGCCCGTGGATGGTCCCCCGCAGGCCGCGCTCTTCGAGCAGGCGGGCGACTACATCGTCCGTCTGGGGCTACTCGGACGCGAGGGCGAGGAGGCGCCCGATGCGGGAGAACGCATCGTGCTTGGACGGGCCGGCGGAGGTCATTGTCTGCTGGCGCTCGCGGAAGCGAGATGCCGCGTGGAGGCTGCGGAACCCGACGGTACTGAGCGGTGGCTGTGGGAGGCACTATGCGCCGCCTATCCTGCCGAGTCGGGCGGCGCGGCATCGCTGATCCCGGCCGATCTCGCCGAGGCGGGTCTGCTGAGCTTCCAGGACGACGCGGTGCTCGGCCTGGATCAGGCCGTGCCGTGCGGCCTGCT
>CAZCER010000019.1:5600-17160 GCA_964497385.1 uncultured Armatimonadia bacterium
GTCCCCGACGGGACTACTGCGAGGCCTTGCGCACCCTTGGCACTGCGCGAGCCGCGGCCCTGCTGGGAGCCTGGAGCGAGCGACCGGGCCGGCTGGGCGATGACGCCCGGCGCTGCGTCGCCGACCGCGGCCCGCTGGACTGGGTGCCACCGGCCCGCATCATCCGGGTGGCTGCCCCGTGAGGTCACCTCGCCGCTCTGCGGCGGGCCGCTAGACGGCGGTTAGCCGCCCCGAGAGGACGTCGCGCCATGAGAGTGTTCCACTGGTCCCTGCCGGGCTGTGCCCTCGTGTTCGTCCTGGCCGCTGCTAGTGCCCCGGCGCAGTGCGTCGTCGTCGGGGTCGGCGCTGGTTCACCTGCGCCTGAGGTGGGGGGACTGGGCGACTTGGCCGCCGCTGCGGCCGAGCTGTCGGCATCCGGGCGCGTCGTCGCTCTATCGCCCGATGGCGAGGCGCTCGCGGCCGGCCAGCCGCTCAGGCGCGGCATACCCGACCTCGTCGAGGGTGCGTCCGAGTCGCGCATGTTCGCCGCCGCCGTGGCGCTCGCGCCCCTTGGCCTGCCCCGCCCTGGTGTTGAGTTGGGCGGCCGCGTGGTGAGGGCCGAGGCGCTGCCGAGGGAGACGGCTCAGGCTGCAGTGGTACTCTGCCCGCAGGGCCCCGATGCCCCCGGGCTCAAGGGCACTCCACCGGACTGCGAAGTGAGCGTCGTGTCTAGCTGGATGGCTTGTCTGCGCGACAGCACCGGTGCCACGATCGTCTTGCGCGAGGCCGCTCTCGGGCCGCCGACGCCGCCTGCGGTTGGCGCGGCGCCGCTCTCCGGGTCGCCGCTGTGGCATGCTCGCGTCGGCCTACCCGACCTGGACTGGACCCACCGTCGCGTGAGCATCGAGCCGGGCCTCTACGCGCTCGCCGACCTGTGCTCCGCTCTCACAGCGACGGCCGGATTCGCTCTGCACGCCGCGCCTGACGTGTCGGAGCGGAACGTCTACTGCGCGGCACAGGACGCCGAGGTAGGCAATGTGCTGTGGGCTGCTGAGGTGGCGCTCGGGTGCTTCCCCAGGCCGCTGCCGACCGCGGATCCAGACGAGGTCTTCATCTCCGACGACCCACCCCCGGGCCTTGCTGCCGGCGCGTGCATGGTGTTCAGAGCTGCGGCTCAGGGCTGTCCGTCTCCATTCGGTCTGGTGCGCGCAGCGGGAATGGACGCCGACGCCTCGGCCTGGGCGGCCCACGGGCTTGCGCCCGTAAGCTACCGCCTCGCCGACCTCCCGCTTCTCCATCGCGAGTGGATCGGCGCAAGGCTGCAACGAGAGGAACACGCCACCGGGCGGTCTGGCGTGGCTGTCGATGAGGGCGTCGTGATCACGTGGTTCTACGCGGTCACTGTCTCGTCGGCGGCGGTATCTGAGCAGGGCTCAACCCGAGCGGTATCTGCCGATGTGGTCGTCCCGGTCCTCGCGGCGCACTGACAGGTGTCCGCCGGAGTGCCGCGGACGAACGGCGGCACTTCGGGGTTGGAGGGTGAGAGGTACGCGCAAACATCAGGATCCCGTGTTGCCAGGTGGTACGTCGCTCTGGACCGGGCACGCGCTACAGACGTCATGAGGCACCAGAGAGCACGTCCTCCGGGGCGGGCCGCGTCGTGCGCAGCCGTGAAGCGCTTGCGCGGGCGCCAGGTCCATGGAGGGTTGGGACTGCCGTGCCCATAGGCCATGCCACAAGACACGACGGGGCGTGCGCGTCGTCGACCGTAAGTCCACCCGTGCCAGTCGCTGTTGGTCCACCGATGAGTGCGCTACTGCTGCCCGTCTGCTGCCTGTTGGCGTGCGCGTGTGAGATCGGTCGCACCGGTGCCGCAGCCCCGCTTGCCGATGTGCCGTCGCTCCGCATCCTATACACGGCCGACACAGCCGGCCAGCTCGATTCCTGCGGGTGCTCGGCCGGGCAACTCGGCGGCCTGCCTCGAAGGTGGGCTCTGCTGGAGTTCCTGCGTCAGGGGCCGACGCCGTCTCTTGTGCTCGACGGTGGGGGGCTCGTATCGGATGCCAGGCAGATGCCATACATGGCCGAGGCGTACCGGCTTCTAGGCTATGACCTTGTCGCGCCTGCCGGCAGCGATAGCGCGGACGGCGGCGTCGACGCTCTTCGCGGGGCGGGCGTTCGTGTGCTGTCACGGCCACGCGATGTCACGACGGGCGCCGTGCCTGTGGAGATCCTCCGCGCCGGTGACGTGCGCGTAGCGGTCCTGGCGGCGCCAGACTGCTCAGTCGAGGACGCTCCGCGGCTTGCCGAGGCAGTGGCTCGCGCCTGTGGGGCAACACCGGAGGCGTCTGACGTCCGGGTACTCCTCACTCGGTACGGCCACGCGGACAACCAGAGACTGGCCGAGCTGTTGGGGGCCGATGTCGACCTTGTACTGGGGAGCGCCACGGACGCGGAGGACCTCCAGTACGGTGAGATCGCCGTCTGCGGGGCCGCCATACCTGCCGCCGCCGAGGGCAGGACGGTCACCGTCGTTGACGTGTACGCCGATCAGGCCGGGGGCAGGCCGCACCTTAGCGGGCGCCTCGAGCCCGTCGCCTCGGGGCTCTACCGGGAGCCCCGACTGCTCGAGCTGGTCGACCGGTACTATGCAGAGGCGGCCGACAGGACCCGGGTCACTCACGACGAGGGCGATGGAGACGGACCGGTCGCCTGGATCGATCGTGGCTATGCAGAGCCGGCGGTCTGCGGCGAGTGCCATACGCAGGAGTACGCCACCTGGCGCGCGAGCGCGCACGCCGGCGCCGTGGGCACGCTGTCGGAGCGAGGTCGTCTCGTAGACGAGTGCCTGGAGTGCCATTCGGAGGAGTTCCGGCGGAACGCGGGGTTCGATCCCGGCAACGTCGTGCCTGGCGACGGGGTCACGTGCACAACCTGCCACGGTGGAGGGCTCGCCCACTCGCTGACAGGCAGTGCAGAGCATGTCGCGCGCACGATGGCGCCGGAGGGCTGCATGGCCTGCCACAGCGCTGACCGGCAACCAGCGGGGTTCGACTACAGCACCTCGTGGACGGCGATCGCCCACGGGCGGCAAGGGAATGGTTGATCGTGCTTGCTTTGATACCCACAGGGAAGGCTTTCACCGACTGGTACTCGGGCGAGGCCGAGCGGCTTCGGGCGTGCAGCCCGTGCCCTATCGAGGTCTGGCACCACGAGCCGCGAGCGCCGCTTCCTGCCGGACTGGAACCAACGGACGACGAGATCGAAGACATCGTCCAGTACCAGCGGTGGCGCTATGACTCTGGCTATGTAGGGCGCACCGAACCGACCATGGACCACTGGGTGGACTTCGCGTTCCGGAACTTCAGCTACTATACGTCCGCCCTGCGCATCGCGAAGGAGTGCCGTGGGCTGACGCATATCGTTACGTCCGGGTCGTCGCGGGCCGGACAGAGAGTGATCCTGGTCGCGGCGGCCCGCCTGGGTATCAAGGCGAGCTGCACGGAGCCGGCCATCTTCCCTCGCAGGCGCCGTGCCGCCATGATGATCACACGGCAGAGCGCCCACTACGGTGTCCCGGCGCAGGAGTTCTCCGAGTGGCGCAACCACGTATGCGATGAGAAGCGCATAGGCGAGTACCGCGACTGGTGGCTTGCGGAGAGGCGAACGAAGCATGAGAAGAGCGTGTCGGAGCACGACATCGGGGCCGACGAGTTGTCGGTTGTCTGGTTCCAGCAGGTGACCGGCGACGCGGCGCTGTACCGCTGGTGGGTGCCCGGTGACGAGCGCGCGACCATCGTCGACGATGCGCGGGCCTCTGGTGCCTACGTCAAGGGGCATCCGAGGGCGCGCAGGAATGGCTGGCCTAGTTTCCCAGATGAGCAGGTCCTGCCGGCACGAGCCAGCATCCACGATGTGTTCCCGAAGTGCGGGGTAGCCGCCGTCATCAGCAGCGCCGTTGGCATGGAAGCCTGGATGTATGACCTGCCGGTGGCCGTCTACGGCCAGCCATTCTACGCGCAGCCCGAGCTCGTGAACAGGAGTATTGCAGAGGCCATCAGCTCGCCGGTCGTGAACCGCGCCGAACGCATGCGGTTCTTGGACTACTACATCTTCGAATACTGCACGCTCGTGAACGACGCGAGGGGCGCACTGGAGCGGATGCTCTGGTAAGGCGCGGCCGGAGAGGACTGCTCCGGCGGCAGCACTAGGCGCTCCGGCCGGCGGGCTGCCTGAAGGACCGACACACTCATTGTCAAGATCTGCAGACAGAAGACCCCTCGACCTTGACGCTATCCGGTCGCGCGGCATTTCCGGGGCCAAGACCGCTGCGATGTGGGATTCGCAGTTGGAGTGCCTGTCGCTCCTGGCCCGGTACTCGGGCCTGCTGGCGGGGGACGTCATCGAACTCGGCGTGTACCGGGGCGGGTCGGCGGTGACCATCTTCGAGCAGATCCCCGAGGGCAAGAGGCTCTACCTGTGCGACACGTTCTCTGGAATGCCAGACGAGGTGCTGACTGGCGCCGAGGAGCGGTCCCGGTGGAGAGGCGCGCACGCCAAGACATCGGTCAAGCGGGTCCGCGCCCTCTTCGCGCAGCGCTTCGGGCGAGTGAGGCTGTGGTCCGACCTACCCGTCTTGCCCCGGAGCCACTGGCGGCGCGCCGCCTCACTCATCGATCGCCAGGGGAACCTCATCCTCGGACGACGCATGTAGGTGAGCGACGGCGGAGCAGACGCGCTCGTGGTGCCGCCTGTTGGCCTCACGGCACTCGGCAAGCGCTTCCGGGTAGGCCCGAGCCATGTCGAGGAACCGCCTCCACTCGGACGGGTACTGACACACGGCCACCTGGTGTCGCATGGTGTGGAACTTGCTGGAGAAGGGCGCGAGCAGTATCACCTTTCGGCCGAGGAGCACACTCCAGTACACGCCATGGTAGGAGTTCGTCAGCACGGTCTCGCCTGAGCCGAGGAATCGCACGACCTCTCTGAAGCGGACGTTGTAGTTGGTCATCTGCGGCAGGTCGCCAGCATCGAGGCTCCGGTGGCCGTGTCGGTAGAGGACGACTTCGTGCTCGACGGGGTAGTCGGCGTCGAACGCCGTGTCCATGCAGCTCGCGCACGGCACCCAGTCGGTGTCCGGAACCCCGTAGTCGCGGACACCCGCGAGCACGGCGCCATGTGTGTATGCGTGATCGGCCTCTCTGACAGAGCCGTCCTTGGTGTTGTACCCGGAGCCCCAGAGGATCACATGCTCGCACGAGCGGTACAGGTGCTCGAGATGGGGCCGCGGATAGAGGATGCCCCCTCCCCCGAGCACCACAATGTCACCGCGGAAGTTCACGCGCTCGACCTGCTTGATGCATAGGCGCCGCACCGCGAATGGGAATGAGAAGTAGTCCATCGGGGCGCACTTGCGATCCCCGACGTTGGACGTGCGCCGAGTGTACACATTCCAGACGATGCCAGGCATCCGGACTCCGACTCCTGACCATCAGGTTGGCGCGCATGCTGTGCGCTCGGCCTCCAGTGACGGCACGCCCTTTCGCGCGCGCAGCGCATCGGACCTGCACTCTGTTGCAGGACTCCCCGGCTTCCGTGCTAACATGTGAGCAGAGAACTGACACGGCCTAGCGGCCCCATTGCATCTCGTCGCGCTCTCGATGCAGAGCCTCAGCAGATCCAGCGGGCCCGACCTTCCCTTCGGGGGAGGCGGGCCCGCTTTCCGTTAGGGGCGCACGATGGGCTGGGCGGCGAGGACGATCGCGAGAGCGACGCCGGGGTTCGTGAGGGACGCGCTGGTCGAGATGACCAAGGCGCCCTCCGCGCCTCGTCCGAGCGTCTCGATCACCGAGGCCGAGACCCCCTACTTCGCGCCCCCTCAGCCGATCGACCCCGCGAAGGCCGCGCCGTACGGCACGAGCGTGTGGGTGTTCACGTGCGTGTCGAAGATCGCGCGGTCGCTCGCGAGCCTGCCGGTGGTGGTGAAGCGCAGACAGGCGGACGGACAGCTCGTCGAGGCGCCCGACCACCCGGCCCAGGCGCTCTTTGGTGAGGTGAACATCGAGGACTCCCCGATGACGCTGTGGGAGCAAGTGGTCACCCACCTGGAGCTGCTCGGAGCCTCGGTGATGGCGGTCGAGTTCGGCGCGGGCGGTCAGCCCGCCGAGATCTGGCCCCTGATGCCGCAGTGGCTCGAGCGCGCGCCGGGCCGCGAGCGGGACGCGAAGCGCGGAGCGCTCTGGGAGTATGGGGCCGGCCCGCGGAAGCGCCGGTTCTGGGACGATGAACTCCTCACGATCCGGTTCTTCAACCCGATGGACCCGAACCGAGCCTGGAGCCCGCTCGAGGCGCTGAGGGTCGGGCTGCAGGCCGACTACCACGCCCAGCAGACGAACCTCAGCATGTTCCTGAACAGCGCGCGCCCCGACGCGGTGCTCGAGACCAGCCAGCATCTCCAGGATGCGACGAAGAAGCGCCTGGCGCGGAGTTGGCGCGAGGTCTTCGGGGGCCCCAAGAACGCGCACAAGCTGGCGATCCTCAGCCACGGCCTGACCTACAGAGAGATCCAGCGGACGCTCCAGGACATGGAGTACACGCTGGGTCGGCAGATCACGCGGGACGAGATCCTCGCGACGTACGGCGTGCCGCCCATCATGGCCGGGGTGATCGCGAGCGGCTGGGGCGAGTCCGAGAAGGTCCAGCGGCAGATGTTCTGGACCGATACGGTGCTCCCTGTCGCGGCGTTCATCGACGACCGGCTGACCGAGCACTCCCGCTGGCTCTGGCCGGACGATCGGCCGTACTTCAGCCGCGACCTCTCCTCCATCCAGCACATCATCGGGCGCGAGGACGAGCAGCTCAGCCGGTACCTGCCACTGCTCGACCGCGGGGTGATCACGCAGAACGGGCTCATCGAGCGACTGGGCTGGCCGCCCGAGTGCAAGGTCCCGTGGGGCGACGTCTGGTGGGGGCCGTGGAACCTCGCGCCGATCTCGGGCACGGAGGGCGCACAGTCCTCGGGGCTCTCGTCCGCCTCTCAGACGCAGCAGGCTCTGGCGGCTCGCGCGTGGGTGTCGCTGCCCGAGCCCCAGGCGGTCCGCTGGCCGGCGCGGCTCGTGGGCGCGAAGCGGGCCTCCGTGCTCCGGCTCGTCGAGAGCATGGCGGAGTCGTTCGCGCGTACCGTCCGGCGCATCCTCGACGACCTCGCGGAGACGATCCGTCCGGTGCCTGGCGCGCCCTTCGAGCGAGCGGAGTGGAGAGAGACGCTCAGAGAGCGCGGCGGGTCCGCGATCGGCGACATGATCTGGGAGGCCTGGCGGCGCGAGGACGAGGTCATGCGGGCCGCGGGGAAGGCGTTCCGGAAGGACACGGTCATTCCGATCGCTCCCTCGGACCTTCCCTCGGTCCTCATCGAGTCGCCCTATGCGGTCCAGGCGATGGCGACGCAGACGCAGCGGTTCGCGACCACGATCCCCGAGACGGTCTGGCAGCGTGTGAACCTGAGCCTCGCGGAGGGGATCGCGGGGGGCGAGTCCGAGCGGATGCTCGCGGACCGTGTCCAGCGGACGATGTCGGACTACATCGCGTCGAGCCCGAGGACGATCGCTCGGACGGAGGCGCACGGGGCCGCGAACGGTGGGACGTACTCACGGTGGCGCGACGGCGGCGAGGTGGCGTCGCACGCCTGGTCGGCTGTCGGGGATGAGCGCACGCGGGAGACGCACCTCGCCGCGGACGGGCAAGAGGTGGCGCTGGGGGAGCCGTTCCGAGTCGGGGATACCGAGCTGGAGTTCCCGGGCGACCCGGCCGGCCCGGTCGAGGAAGTGGCGTGCTGCCGATGCATCACGCTGCCGGTGCTGAGGAGGTAGGCGCATGGCGACTCTGGTGACGCAGACGACGGTGATCCTCCGCGACTCGGCGGGCCTCCAGGTGACGAGCGCGGTGAGCACCGAGTCCTACGAGACCGCGGCCGGCGAGTACCTGGTGGCCGAGTACCACATCCCGGACGCATCGGTCGACTACGCGGTGGACCTCGGGCACCTGTCCGGGCTCTCGCGCGCGGTGCTGGTCTCGGACCGGGACGTGACCGTGCAGGTGGGGGCGGACAACGCGAACACGCGGGCGCTGCCCGCGGGCGGGGCGATGGCCCTCGCCTGGACGACCCCCGAGACGCTGATCTACGTGACGAACGCGAGCGGCGAGACCGCTACGGTGAAGGCGGTGATGGTGGAATGAGGCGCGGCAACGCAATCCTGAGTGGGGTCAAGGCCGCGACGGTCAGTGAGGCCGAGCTGGCCTCGCTGGGTGTCGAGCCCGGTGGTCAGTGGCTCTTCCGCGAGTGCGTCCTCTGCAACAACCAGGTGGACCGCGACTTCGAGCGTTTCGCGGACCCGTTGCTCGAGGACTTCGCGAAGACGCTGCCGGGGAAGTCGCTCCTCGTCGGGCACCGGCACGACGGTGTCGGCGAAGGGCTGTGGATACGGGGGGCGGTGTTCCGCGAGGGCGAGCGCTCCGAGCTGCGCGCGGTCTTCGGGATCCCGGTCCTCGACGATGAGGCGAACAAGGCGCTCCGGAACCGCGTGGAGTCGGGCATCGCGCGGTTCGTCAGCATCGGGTTCTCCGCCGAGGACCTGATCTGCGACGTCTGCGGGCAGCCGGTGCTCGGGAACACGCAGTGCCCGCACTGGCCCGGGACCCGGCTCGCCGACGGCAAGATGGTCACCGCGACGTGGATCCCGCCCGGCGAGACGATGGAGGGCTCCCTCGTGTACCTGGGCGCCCAGTTCGGGGCCGAGGTGAAGGACCCTCGAGAGGCGTTCGGCGACAAGACCGATGCGCTCTGCAACATCGGTCGGCAGAGGGTGAAGTTCGCCGCTCCGGACGGCGGGCTGATGCTCTCGTATCCGGACCTGGTGGAGGCCGCTGTGAAGGTCGCGGGGGCTCGGGGCGATCAGGGGCTCTCGGACGAGGAACGCGCTCAGGCGTGGCTCGATGTCCAGCGCTCCTACAAGCTCCTCGAGCGACCGGCGCCCGGATGGCGGCCCGGCATGAAGTTCGACTGGAGCCTCTTCTCCGATGAGGAGCGAGGCATCTGGTTCGACCGAGAAGCAGCATCGGAGGCCGAGCGCTTGGCGAGCGGCCTCAACCGACTGAAGGGCGCGCTCGCCCACCGGCTCGATCTCGACGGGCCTCTCCCCGCCGAGGTCGGGACCGCTCTCGCGGCGGCTCGCGATCAGCTCCAGCCTCTCCTGGAAGCTGCCGAGCCGCAGGGCGCCAAGGTCGGACGCGTTCTTTCCCAGCGCAACCGCGACCTCATCGAGCAGGCTCTGAGCGCGATCGCGTCCACGCGCGACGCGTTGCAGGCCGTCCTCGACGCCGCGGAGCCGCCAGGCGAGGGCGATGACGACAAGTCCGCGGTCCCCGATTCCGCGATGGCCCCCGAGCACCCGGACTCCCCGCCCGACGAGCCCCAGACCGACGTCCCTGACCGGGGCGCCGGGCCGGTGACGTCGGCGGCGGAAACGGGCAACGACGGACCGGACGCGGCGAAGGCGGCCGAGGACGCGCAGGCGAGCCTCCTGGCGGCGCTGGCGGCGTGCGGGGCGGAGCGTGAGGCGCCGTCCCTGCTCGCGAGCCTCGCGACGGCAGGCCGGACCGAGAGAAGGAGTGAGTGAGCGATGGCCGCACCGGCGATCGTACCGGAGACGCAGTTGGATGACGCAAGAGCGAAGGCGCTGCAGGCCCTGCAGCTGCCGAAGGACGCGACCCCGGAGCAAGTGCAGGGGCAGCTCGAGGCCGCCCGAGCGGCGGTGGCCGACTACGCGAAGCTGTTTGGCCTGGATGCGGACGAGCCCGACGAGAAGCGGGCCCGAGTTGAGGAGAAGGACCCCGAACTCGCGGCGGCCCTGAACCGATTCGCGGATGCCGCGACGGGTCCGCTGCAGCGCCGCGCCCGCGACGTGCACCGCGAAGAGGAAGACCGCTGGATCGAGCGGCCCCAGAAGGCCTCCGAGATCCTGCGGCGGCGCGCCGTTCGGGACTATGAGATCGAACTGCAGAGGAAGGCGGACGAACTCCACCTGGTCGGTGCGCTCTGCCACGGCATCGACTGGGAGAAGGCCGAACTGCACGGCCTCGATGTCACGGATGCCGGGCGCCTCGCGAAGGGGCGCGTCTGGCGTGAGTACAACGACCTCCTCGAGAAGGGCTACATGGGGCTGAAGGACGGCCTCAACACGTCGAACATGGGCGACTGGGTCGACACCACCATGTCGAACCAGGTCATCGAGGCGGTGCGTCTGGAGCCCAGTGCTCACGCGAAGTTCGACACGATCCCGATGTCGGACGCGACGATGCTGCTGCCGTACGCGCCTGGCGATGTGATGACCTTCATTCTGAGCCAGGTCACGGCCAACTGGGGGGCCGCGAGCCCTCCGCCGCACAGCACCTACTCCCCCGATCAGCGGCAGCTCGTGGCCGTGAAGCACGGCACGCTGATCGAGTTCTCGGCCGAGTCCGACGAGGATCTCATCCTCGACATCCGCGAGCGCCTGACGAGCGACATCGTGCGCGGCATGAGCGAGGGCCGGGACGACATCCTCCTCAACGGCGACACAACCGCGACGCACCAGGACGCGGATGTCACGGACGCGGCGGACCGCCGGAAGATGTTCCCCGGTCTGCGGAAGATCGCGCTGGCGAACGGCGCGACGGTGGACCTCGGTACCCCCGACCTGGCGCACTACCGCGCGATGCGGCGGATGCTGCGCAAGTACAAGAAGGGCGCCATCTGGATCGTCGGGAGCATCGGCGAGGATGACATGTCGTCCATCGTGCAGGTCGAGACGATGGACAAGATTGGGAACCGCGCCACGGTGCTGACCGGTGACATCGACCAGCTCGTGGGGCTTCCCGTCATCGTCTCCGAGATGGTGCGCGAGGACGTGAGCGCCACGGGCGTCCACTCCGGCGTGCCCGCGAACGATGTCTACACGACCACCTATGCCGTGAACGTGCGCGCGTTCCTCTGGGGCATCCGGCGCTCCCTCCAGGTGAAGCTCGTCGACGCCCCCTGGGCGATCGAGCAGCACGCCGTGTACGCGGCCGAGCGGATCTGTCTGAAGCAGATCCAGACCGACCGGACCAAGGGCGAGCCTGTGGTCCTCGGCATCAACCAGAACGTGTAGGCCGCCCCGGGCAGGGCGTGAGGGAGGGTGGTCGCGGACGGCCTCCCTCCCTCGGGAGATCCGCAAAGGAGGAAGTCCGGATGCCCATCATCGTGCGACACAGGATGGTTCTGGGGGGCGCGGTCCGCGAGCCCGGCTATGTGGTGCCGGAGGAGCAGGAGGCGCAGTGCCGGCGCTACGCCCAGGGCACATGGGAGGAGATCGGCGACGCCGAGTTCGCCGCGGAGCACGGGGGGCTGGATCAGCTCAGCAAGGGCAAGCTCCTCGAGATCGCGCTCGAACTCAACGTGCCGGTCGGCAGGAAGGACACGAAGGCCGACCTGATCGCGGCGATCGAGTCGGCTCGGGCGGGTGGGTCGGATGACGACACCGACTAAGGAGCCCATGACGCGGGC
>CAZCER010000020.1:0-13747 GCA_964497385.1 uncultured Armatimonadia bacterium
CCCTACTTCAGCATCGTCCGGCCGCTCGAGGGCCGGGAGCGCTACGGCGAGAACGACCGCGTCATCCGCCCCGGCGACTGCATCCACTGCGATGTGGGTGTGAAGTACATGCGGATGAACACGGACCATCAGCAGTGGGCGTACATCCTGAAGCCCGGCGAGACGGACGCTCCGCCGGAACTCCGCGCTCTTATGAAGGAAGCAAACCGGTTGCAGGACGTGTGGATGGCCGAGATGAAGCACGGCCTGACCGGAAACCAGATCCTCGCGAACATCCTGAAGCGCGCCAGGGCCGAGGGCGTCCCGGAACCGCGCGTGTACTCCCACTCGCTGGGCTACTATCTCCATGAGCCCGGCCCGCTGATTGGCCTTCCGTGGGAGCAGGAGCGTTGCGTCGGACGCGGCGACGTGAAGCTCGACTACAACAACACCTTCACCGCCGAGCTGTCGGTCACCGGCGAGGTCGCCGGCTGGCCGGACGGGCGTTTCCGTCTTTCGATCGAGGAAGACGTCGTTTTCACTCGGGACGGCACGCGTCCGGTGGGCGGCCGGCAGACGGAGTTCTACCTCGTGTAGACGCGAGTCCGCGGGGGCGGTTCGCACCCGCCCCCGCGGACTCGATGCACCCTAGGGGGCCTTCCGACATGCACCGCATCGTCCTCACGACCGGCGACCCGGCCGGGATCGGACCCGAGATCGCGCTGCGCGCGGCTGGCTCGCCGGACCTGCGCGCGCTGTGCCAACTCACGCTGGTCGGCACGCGTGGGCTGCTGGAGCGGTGCGCCTCGGTCGTCGGCGTGCCGTGGTCCGACTCGTTGCGCATCGAGGACGTGGAGGTCCCGGGACTGGAAAGCCTCAAGCCGGGCGTGGTGTCGGAGGTCGGCGGGCGCGCGGCCTACGAGTACACGCGACGGGCCTGCGCAATGGCCCTCGCGGGGGCGGCGGACGCCATCGTGACCGCCCCGATCAACAAGGAGTCTCTCCGCGCGGCGGGTTGCCCCCACATCGGCCACACCGAGATGCTCGCCGATGAGTTCGGGGTCGCCGATCCGCTGACGATGTTCGTGACCGGCCCGCTGCGCGTGTTTTTCCTGTCACGGCATCTCTCGCTTCGTCAGGCGGTCGACTACGTGCGCGGGCCCCATGTGGCCAAGATGCTGCGTCGCGTGCATGGCGCCATGCTGGAACTGGGTTTCCGTGAACCGCGCATCGCGGTGGCCGGTCTGAACCCGCACTCGGGCGACGGAGGGCAGTTCGGAGACGAGGAGATCACGGAGATCGCTCCGGCCGTGGCCGAAGCGCGAGACCTCGGCTTGGCCGTTGAGGGGCCGGTTCCCGCGGATTCCGTGTTCCATCTCGCCCTGGAGGGCGCGTACGACTGCGTGTTGTCTCTGTACCACGATCAGGGCCACATCGCATGCAAGACGCGGGACTTCCATGGCACGGTTACGGCGACTCTCGGCCTGCCCGTGCTCCGGACCTCGGTGGACCATGGGACGGCCTTCGACATCGCCTGGACCGGCCGAGCCAACCATCGGAGCCTCGTGAAAGCCGTCGAGGCCGCCGTCGGGCTGCTGGACGTGCGCGGCTGAAGCCCTACTCGACGACCACGGTCACCGTCAGCTTCTCGGCCGGCTCTCCGCCCTCAAAGGGACGCGCATAGGCGAGTTCGAGCGTGGTCTCGCCCGCGGTCTTGCCTTCGATCGTCATCACATGGAAGCCGCTGGCGCCAACCATGCCCTCCGGCGTCGGGCGGGTGACGTAACGCGTCGCGGTGACCTCGGCGATCTCCGGGTCCGCGAGATTGGCCTGCCACTGGAAGCCGGTGGACGCGTTGGCGTCCAGGCTCACGACGACGCTCGCGCCCGCCGGGATCGTGATGCGCGGCTCGGCCCTGAGGCCGTCCAACGTATAGTCCGCCTCGGGCTTCTCGGCCGCGGTCGCGGCGTTCGGGTCGAGCCAGACGGACGCTTCGAGCGCCAGGCTCTCGGCGTCGAACTTGTAGAGGGTGTTGTTCGCGACGATGTAGACCTTGCCCGCGTCGACCGCGATGGCGGGGGCGGCGGCGGGCTGCTGCATGACGGGGGGCATGAGCATTCCCCTGGCCTGGTCGAACGGCTGACCCCCGCCGGGGCCTCCCATCGCTCCGCCCGCGCCCCCTCCGCCAAGACGTTGGGCGGCAACGACCGTGCTTAGGGCGAGTGCGAGCGCGATGCATCCGAGCAGCAGCGGCGTGCGCGTCAATCTCATGTTCATACCTCCGGATCGCCGGTCCACCGCCCCATAGACGGCAAGAAGGCCGCCTCGGAGCGCCGCCCGTCCCACGACTAGATTCACCCGCCGCCGCCGTTCCCCTCCACAACGGAGCGCTCCTTCGTCCTCCCCCGCCACGCGCCCGTGACGAGGGTCGCCGCGCGGCGCGGACGGTGGGGCTGCAAACAAATGTTTCACGTGAAACATCGCCCTTCGGGGCGTCGAGGAGCAGGAGTTTCCCGCGTGGTGCAGTGAAGATCGAGCATCCCCCGGAAGACAGGGACTGTGAGCGGTCGGGTTCCGAATGAGAGAGGAGGCGCGGTCGGAATGCCGCGCGAGAATGGAAAGCTGCGTGTGATGGTCATGGGGCTGGGCGACGTCGGCCTGCGGATGGCGAAGGCCGTGCGCTCTCGAGCCGCGATGGAACTCGTCGGCGTCGCGGATCCGGATGACGGACGTCGGATGCGGGCTTTGGCGGAACTGGGCGACGTGTCGTGCCGCGCGGACTCCCGGGCTCTTGCCGAGGAGACGACGCCGGAGATCGTCATCCAGGCGACCACCTCGGTGTGCGGCGCCGCCCTGAGCCAAGCGGAAGCGCTCCTGGATTGCTGCCGGGCCATCGTCTCCACCACGGAGACCCTTGCCTGGCCTTGGCTCACGGCGGGGGCCGAGGCGAAGCGGCTCGACGCCGCCGCTGAGGAGGCCGGCTGCGTCGTCATCGGGGCGGGCGTGAACCCGGGCTGGGTGCTCGACGCCCTGCCCGTCATGATGGCGGCCTCCTGCGAAGAGGTCACCTCGATCCACGGGTCGCGCCGGGTGAACACGGCGACGCGCCGGCCGGCGCTGCAACGAAAGACCGGTCTCGGGCTCACTAAGGAGGAGTTCGACGCCCTGATCGCGCAAGGCGGCGGGCACGCGGGCTTCCGTGAGTCCGTCTGCCTGATCGGCGCCGGACTCGGGGTCGGGTTCGACAGGGTGACGGAGACGATCCAGCCGATTCTGGCGCGGAAGCCGGTGCGGGCCGGCGAGATCGAGGTGGGCGAGGGCTGTTGCCTCGGGCTGCGCCAGCGGGCGACGGGCTGGGTCGGAGGCGACACGCCGGTGGTGCTGGACCTCGCGATGGCTTGGGGCCTCGAGGGGCCGGCGGACGCCATTGAGGTTGAGGGCGCGCCGAGCGTCAGCATGCGGATCGAGGGCGGGATCGCGGGCGAGCCGGGCACTTCGGGCCGGATCGTGAACGTCGCCGCGATCGCGACGACGCTGAGACCCGGACTTCGAACGGTGCTCGATCTGCCGCTGTACGTGCCGGCATTGGGTATACGATAGGAGAAGGCAAGGCAGGGAGTCGCGCGATGTCTCAGGCTGAAGACCGGGTGACCGGGCTTCTCGACACACGAATCAAGGCCGATGTGGCGCTGTTCTTCGCGGACAATCCGGACGCGATGGACACCGCCGCCTCGCTCGCCACGTGGGCCGGCTACAAGGAGAGCGACGTCTCCGAGGACCTCCAGGAGCTGTGTCGCGACGGGGTGCTGCAATGCACGGGAGGGGTTTACCGCCTCACGGGCGACGCGGAGGTCCGATCCGAGGTGGCCCGTTTCGCTTCGCACTTCCACTGGGCGCGGCGGCAGGTCGAGGGCGTGATCGACACCATCGAGGAGGACCGGCGGCAACTCGAGGCCCGCATCGAGGAACTCGAGGTCTCGGTCCAGGGCATTGTGAACAGCATGCGCGAGGGCGTGATGGTGTTCGACTCGATGCTCTCGCTTTCGTTCGCGAACGCGGCCGCGATGGACATGCTCGGGCCGGACATCAGTCTCGCCTACGGCCGGGTCGTGGACGAGGTGATCCCGCACGAGGAACTCGTGGCGGCGCTCGCGGCAACGCAGGAGGAGCACCAGCCGGTCCGCTCGTCGATCTCGCGCGAGACCCCACGCGGCGTGCGATACTACCAGGTGGACGCCGCTCCGATCGAGGCGCCCGGCGGGCACGACTACGGCTATGTCTGCGTGCTTGCGGACGTGACCGAGTTGCGCGAACTGGACAGCCTGAAGTCGGACCTGATTGGGTTCGTTTCGCACGAACTGCGCGGGCCGCTTACGAGCATCAAGAGCTACGCGACGACGCTTCGCGCGCAGATAGAGCGGCTCTCGGTCGAGCAGCAGCAGCAGTTCACGGACGTGATCTGTCGCGAGGTCGACCGGCTTGCCCGATTGGTGGACGGGTTCCTCGACGTCTCGAAGATCGAGGCCGGTCGCGCGATCGAATTGCGGGTCGACGCTTTTGACGCGATCGCCCTCGCCGAGGAGGCCTTGTCGATTCAGCGGAATGTGCGGTCGAAGTGCACGCTTTCGCTGGAGGTGGACGAGGACCGGGAAGAGACGGGCAGCATTCCGCTCTCGGCCGACCGCGACAAGGTGCTTCAGGTGCTGCTGAACCTGCTCAGCAATGCGGTGAAGTACTCGCCCGACGGCGGCGACGTGGTGCTCCGTGTGATACGATGCGGCGAGCAGGGAGTGCGCTTCGAGGTGATCGACGAAGGGCTCGGCATGGAGAGCGCGCAGCTTCAGCAGCTCTTCACGCCGTTCCATCGCGTTCGGGACGCTCGGACCCGCTCGATTCGCGGCACCGGGCTCGGGCTGCATCTTTCGAAGCACCTCGTCGAGGCGCACGGGGGCCGGGTTTGGGTGGACAGCAAGCCCGGCGAAGGCTCGAGGTTCTTCTTCACGATCCCGCAATCGACGTTGCGCGAGGATGTGTAGACCATGGCAGAGGCACCGAAGCACGTTCTGGTGGTCGAGGACGAGCAGGCGACCGCCGACATCCTGAAGTTCAACCTCGAGTTGCGCGGCTACTCCTCGGAGTGCGCCTACGACGGCGATGAGGCGATTCGGATGGCGGCCGCGCGCGTGCCCGACCTGATGATCCTCGACATCAACATGCCGGGCATGAGCGGGTGGGAGGTGCTCGATCTCCTGCCCGAGGATGAGGAGATGTCCGTCGTTCCGGTGGTCATTCTATCGGGCCGCGACACGCTCTCGGACATCAAGATGGGCTGGTCGTACGAGATCGTCGCATACTTCACCAAGCCCTTCGACATGACCGAACTCATGGACCTGGTCGACCGCGTTCTCGCTGGGGAGCGGGTCGAGGGCGAGTGACTCCGCGCGTCGTCGGGGTCGGCCTGGCCACGGTCGATTACCTGTGCGTGATGGAGCGGATCCCGCGCCCGGATGAGAAAGGCGTGGTCCGCCGCATGGAGATCCAGGGCGGCGGACCGGCCGCGACCGCTCTGGTCACCCTCCAGCGGTTTGGCGCGCCCACCGCCCTCTACTCGACGGTCGGGGGCGATGGACTCGGGCGGTTCATCCTGGACGCGCTCCGCCGCGAGGGCGTGGACGTCGCCGGCGTCCGGGTCGATCCCCAAGGGGAAACGCCCTTCGCGTTCATCGCGATCGAGGAATCGACCGGCCGGAGGAGCGTCGCGTCGTACTCGGCCGGGCTTGCGCGCCTTGCGGCGGCGGACGTGGACGAGCAGCGAGTGCGCGACGCCGAGGCCCTTCTGATCGACGGGCACCACCCCGAGGCGCAGTTGCATGCGGCCGGGATCGCCCGCACCGCCGGCGTGCCGGTTGTCTATGACGCGGGATCGCCCCGCGAGGGCGCGGCCGAGTTGGTGAACGTGAGCGACTACTTGGTCACCTCGGAGAGCTTCCCGGCGCGCTTCACGGGCAAGAGGGGACTCGACGGCGCGATGGCGAAGCTCCTGTCGTACGGCCCGAAGGTGGTCGTGACGACGCTCGGAGCGCGCGGGTGCCGGTTTCTCTCGCGGCACGAGCGCGGCGCGGTGCGCGCCTGGCCCGTGGACCGCGTCGTGGATACGACGGGCGCCGGCGACGTGTTCCACGGCGCCTTCCTGTACGGGCTTCTTATGCGCTGGGACGTGCGGCGCATCTGCGACTTCGCGAACATCGCGGCGGGGCTCAAGTGCCGAGGGCTCGGCGGACCCGGCGCGATCCCCGCGCTCTCGGACGTGGAGCGCATCGTCTTGCATCGCGGGCCCGTGTGACGCGGCCGGCGGAAGGGTGAACGAGCATGGCGGAGGCTTGGTACTGCGCGTCGCTCTTGGAAGCGGTCCGGCGGGAGCCGGATCACGCTTCGGAGCGCGTCACCGAGGCGATGCGGTGGGAAGAGCTGGAGGTTCTGGACGAGGCCGACGGCTGGCTCCGCGTCTCGATCCCTTCCCAGCGCGACTATGAGGGCTGGGCGCCGCGCGAGAGCGCTCGGCAAGGCTCGCCGGTGCGTTCCAACGCGGTGGTCGTGGACCCCTTCGCCCCGCTCTCCGCCGCAGGCGACCAGCCCGGCCCCTGCGCGGGCGGCCTGTGGATGGGCAGCGCCGTCGAACTCGTCGAGAGCGCCGGCGCGGTCGCGACCTTGCTCGGACCCGACGGGGCGCGCTACTCGGCGGCGGCCAAGGCGCTCCGGCCGCTCGGCGAGGCCGGCGGCGCGCATCCGAGCGAGACGGTCATCGCCCGAGCGCGGTCGCTCCTGGGGACGCCGTATCTGTGGGGCGGCATGACGCTCCGGGGCATCGACTGCTCCGGCCTCCTGCACATGGCGTACCGGGCGATCGGGATCACGCTGACGCGCGACGCCGACATGCAGTTCGGCGAGGGGACGCCGGTCGAGCGCCGAGACGTGCGTCCGGGCGACGGAGTCTTCTTCGGGACCGAGCGAGGTATCTCGCACACCGGAGTCATGCTCGACGGCGAGCGCCTCATCCACGCCCAGGGCTCGAGCAGCTCGGTTGTGGAGGGCGATCTCTCGGAGCCCTGGAACGCGGAGCACCTGGCCGGCTTCCGCCGCTACGTCTAGGCGACCATCCCGATGACCTGGCGGGAGGTCTCGCGAGCGCGCGTCGGGCTCACCCTCGCTCTGGGAATCGCGGCGGTGTCGTTTGGCTCGATCTTTGTCACCTACGCCCATCGGGCGGGCGCGGGAAGCGTCGCCGTCGCCGCATGGAGACTCATCTTCGCCTGCTCCGTCCTGTTGCCGTACGCCGGGGCGGCGTCTCGCACAGAGCTTCGCGCCTTCACCCGCAGGGAGCGCCTCTTGTGCGCCTTGGCGGGGGTGTTTCTGGGCCTCCACTTCGCGACCTGGATCGCGTCCCTTCGATACACCAGCGTAGCAAGTTCCGTTGTCTTGGTATCACTTGCTCCGGTATTCGTTGGGCTGGGGTCCTGGGCGCTTCTCGGCGAGCGGCTCTCGCGCCAACTAGCCGTGGGCCTTGCGATCGCGCTGGTCGGCAGCGCGGCGATCGGCTGGGGGGATTTCCGCGGGGGGCGGGCGCCTCTCACCGGCGACCTGCTGGCCTTGGCCGGGGCGGTCGCGATGGCCGGCTACTTGCTGGTGGGCCGGCGGGTGCGCGCCACGCGCGGCCTGCTGCCCTACATCGCGCATGTCTATGGCGCCGCGGCGCTCGCGTTGCTCGCCCTGGTCGCGGTGCTCCGCGAGCCCCTGCTCGGGCTGAGCCCGGCGGCGTATGCGTGGATGCTCGCTCTGGGACTCGTGCCGCAGCTCCTGGGCCACACCACACTGAACTGGGCGCTTCGCCATGTGTCGGTGACTTACGTGTCGATGGTCTGCCTTGCCGAGCCGATTGGCGCGGGCGTCCTGGCCTTCATCATCCTGGGCGAGGCGCCGACTCTGGCGACCCTGGTCGGCGGTGGCGTGACTCTTGCGGGCATTTGGGTCGCTTCCCGCGCGGAGCTTGTCCGTTCGAAGCCCGGTTAGCCGAGGCCAGGTGTCCGGGCGCCGCCGACGAACTAACCGGCCGGGGGAGCTGAACGGGAGGAGCCCGACCATGCGCCGCACGTTGGTCGCCCTGACTCTCTGCCTCTGCGCCGTGATCGCGTCGCTCGCGCCGGAGGCCTGCGCCCAGCCCGCGGAGGGCCGGGAAGTGGTCCTGAGCGAGTGCCTCACCTTGCCGCCGGTAGGCCGCGGGGGGCGGATGACGGCGGCGGCTGACGCGATTCAGGCGATGCTCGCCGCGGGAACCTGGCGCACGCCCTCGGCCGGGGACGTTGTCACGCTCCCCGATGGGACCACCCGCACCTGGGAGGAGGCCGCACCGGACGCCGAAGGAGCGTTTGAGGTCCGCGGCGGCTACGCGTGCATGACCTATGACTCGCCCACCGAGCGCGTGATGATGCTCGAGCCGGCGCCCTACGCGGCCGTCTACGTGAACGGCGAGTTGCGGATGGGCGACCCGTACGGCACGGGTTGGACGCGCCTTCCGGTTCTCGTGAAGCGCGGCGCGAACGAGTTCCTGTTCGTCGCGGGCCGCGGTCCGATCAAGGCTCGCCTCACCGCGGCCGCCTCACCCGCCATGGTCCAGCAGCAGGACGCGACGCTGCCAGACCTGATCGTCGGGCGGGACGCCGACGCGTGGGCGGGCGTGATCGTCGCGAACGCGACGCCATACACCGCGATGGACCTCGAGATGGCCGTCTCCGTTGCGGGCGGCGAGTTCGCTCGCACCCCGCTTCCACCGATCCCTCCGCTCGCGACGCGCAAGGTCGCGCTCCCGATCCAGGCGCCGGCGCAGGCCGAGCCCGGCGAGGTGGAGCTGAAGCTCAGGCTTCTCGCGGGTCCGGACGAGAACCCCGAGGTGCTGGATGCGACGAGCCTGCGGCTGCGCGTCCGCGCGCACGGCGAGAGCTACAGGTGCACCTTCCGGAGCGAGATCGACGGGAGCGTGCAGTACTACGCGGTGCAGCCCGCCCTCGACACGGCGCCGGAGCAGCCCGCGCTCTTCCTCTCGACCCATGGCGCGGGGGTCGAGGGGATGGGGCAAGCGGACGCGTACTCGCGGAAGTCGTGGGGGCACATCGTCGCCCCGACGAACCGCCGGCCGTACGGTTTCGACTGGGAGGACTGGGGCCGGATCGACGCGCTGGAGGTCCTCGAGATCGCGCGGGAGACGCTTGGCACGAATCCGGACCGGACGTATCTGACCGGCCATTCCATGGGTGGGCACGGCGCGTGGCATCTCGGGGTGACGTATCCCGACCGCTGGGGCGCGATCGGTCCGAGCGCCGGGTGGATCAGCATGTGGTCGTACGCCGGCGCGGTGGAGCGCGGGGAGCCCACCCCCGTGACCGACATCCTGTACCGGTCCATGGGGGCAAGCGACACGATGGCGCTCGCACCGAACTACGCGCAGCTTGGCGTCTACATCCTGCACGGCGAGGCGGATGACAACGTCCCCGCAGAGCAGGCGCACACGCTCCGCGACCATCTCGCGACCTTCCACAAGGACTTCGTCTACTTCGGCCAGCCTGACGCCGGCCACTGGTGGGACGTCTCGGATGAGCCCGGCGCCGACTGCGTGGACTGGGCCCCGATGTTCGACTTCTTCGCTCGGCACGCGGCGCCCCGGACGGCGATGGTGCGGCAGGTCGATTTCATCACGGCAAGCCCGTCCGTCTCCGCGAGTTGTCACTGGGCGACGATCGAGGCCCAGGAGAAGGCGTTCGCGCCGAGCAAGGTCAGCATCCGCTGGGATCCCGGACAGAGGCGCTTCGTGGGGGCGACGGAGAACGTGCTCCGGCTGAGGCTGACTCCGCCGACCGTGGCCCCGGGCGACACCGTTCGGGTGGAGATCGACGGGGCGGCGCTCGATGCGGAGACCTACCCGGTCGGGGCGCCGGACCTGTGGGTGGTGAAGGAGAACGGCGCTTGGGTGACGACTCCGCCGCTGCCGACGACGTTCAAGCACCCGGAGCGGATGGGCCCGTTCAAAGAGGCCTTCGGCAACCGCGTGGTGTTCGTGTACGGCACGGCAGGCACTGCCGAGGAGAACGCCTGGTCGCTCGCCAAGGCGCGGTACGACGCGGAGCAGTTCTGGTATCGCGGGAACGGCTCGATCGACGTGATACCGGATCGCGGTTGGGACGCTGAGACTTACCGCGACCGGAATGTGATCCTCTACGGGAACAGCGACACGAACGCGGCGTGGGCCGAGGTCCTATACACCGAGGCGGACGTGCGCCTGTCGCGCGGGAGGCTCGTGGTCGGCGACCGCGCGCTGGAGGGCGACGGCCTCGCGTGTCTGTGCGTGCTGCCCCGCCCGGACAGCCACACGGCGAGCGTGGGCGTCGTTGGCGGAACGGGCCTTGCCGGGATGCGCCTCACGGACCGCCTGCCGTACTTCGTCTCAGGCACGGGCTACCCCGACGTGACGGTTCTCGACGGTCAGGAACTCGAGCGCGGCATGGACGGCGTCCTGGGCGCGGGGTTCTTCGGGCCGGATTGGACCGTCGCGACCGGGGACTTTGGCTGGCGGGAGTGACCGGGGCAAATCGCGACGCGGCGGCACGCAGCGGGGGGCTGCCCCTGCGAATCAGGTTGGAGGGCCGTTCTATGCGGTGCGCGTGGCCCCTGATCTGTCTCTGCGTCGGGTTGGCCGTGGGGCGGTACGCCGCCCCGATGCCCGGCCCGTGTTCCGAGCCCGACCCGGGGCAGCCCTGCGCCGTGCGGGACCTGGGTGTGGACGACCAGGCCGCGATGCAATCGCTCCTTGCGGAACTGACGCCGATGGCGGAGGCGGGCGACCGGGTGACATGCGAAGCTCTGAAGCGCGGCCTTGCGAACGCTCGCGCCCGGGTTCGGCTCGGATCGCCCGCGCGGATGGCGGGCGAGGGTCTGCCCGAGCTGTACCGATTCGCGAAGCCAAGCGTCTACTTGATTGGCAAACCGTACAAGTGCTCGAAGTGCGAGCACTGGCACGTAGCGGGCGCGACGGCTTTCGCGGTGACGCGAGACGGGGTTCTCGCAACGAACCACCATGTGGTCGAGGGCGAGTACGCGACGATGGTCGCCGTGGATGCCGAGGGCGAGGTGCATCCGGTGCTCGAGTGCCTCGCGGGCTCGAAGCCGGACGACGTCGCGCTCCTTCGCATCGATGGCGCGACGCGGCCTTTGCCCCTTCGCGAGGACGCTGAGGTTGGGGCGCGTGTTGCGGTGGTGAGCCACCCGAGCATGCGTGCGTACACGCTCACCGAGGGGATCGTCTCGCGCTACTGGATCCACCCGCGGAGCCGGGCGCTCTCGATGGCGATCACCGCGGACTACGCGGTGGGCTCGAGCGGCGCGCCGGTGCTCGACGAGGAGGGTTGGGTCGTGGGCATGGCCTCGGCGACCGAGCCACTCTACTACCAGAACGGTGAGGGCGAGGACGCGGAGAAGGTCTTGCAGATGACGGTGAAGCGCTGCGTGCCGGCCGAGGCCCTTCTGCGGCTCGTCGAGGACTGAGCGTCGGGCCGCAGCCGCAAGGGCGCTCTCGACGATCGTTTCGATGTGAGGAGTCAATCATACGATGCCGTACGCTCTAGCACTGCCCGCGTTGGTGTGCCTCTCGTCCGCCGCGTTGGGGGCGCCGCTCGCTCCGGAGGACCTGCGCTGCGAGTACCTGGTCAACCCGCTCGCCGTGCAGACCGCCGTTCCACGCCTCTCCTGGGAGGTGCGTGACGAGGCGCGCGGGGCGCGCCAGACGGCGTACCAGGTGCTCGTGGCGAGCAGCGATGAGCGGCTCGCCGCGGGGCACGCGGATCTGTGGGACTCAGGGAAGGTCGCGTCCGACGCCGCCGCGCAGATCGAGTACGCGGGCGCCCCGCTCGGTTCGGGCGCCGCGTGCTGGTGGAAGGTGCGGACGTGGGACGCGAGCGACGAGCCGTCTCCCTGGAGCGCGGTCGCATCGTGGCGCGTCGGGCTGCTGGACGCTTCGGATTGGCGCGCCGAGTGGGTCGGCCACCCCGAGCCGTCTCCCATCCCCAAGCCCGAGCACAACGGCTACCACAGCGCCCTCACGCCGAACCCGGATGAGGCCAAGTGGGTGACGCTCGATCTGGGGGAGACGAAGCGGCTCGATGCGGTCCGGCTCCATCCCGCCAGGCCCCACAACTGGGAGCGCGACGAACCTGGCTTCCTCTTCCCCGTTCGCTTCCAGGTGAATGTCTCGAACTCCGGCGACTTCAGCGTCTTCGAGACCGTCGTCGACAAGACGGCCGCGGACTTCGCGAACCCGGGCGATGAGACCGTCGAGTTCGGGTTCGAGCCGCGTGAGGCCCGCTTCGTGAGCCTCCTCGTGACGAAGCTGGCGGACCGCGACGCCGGGAACTGCGCCTTCGCGCTCGCGGAGTTCGAGGTCGCGTCCGACGGCGAGGTCGTCTCGACCGGGGCTGTCGCCAGCGCCCGAGACTCCATCGACGCGGCCGGCTGGGGCCTCGCGAAGCTCTGCGACGGAGACACCGCGTCCCATCCCGGCGTGTCCGCTCCCCCCGCGCCCGCGACGGTGCTCCGCAAGGAGTTCGGGCTGGCCGGCGAGGTTCTGCGCGCGACCGCCTACGTGACCGCGCTCGGGCTCTATGAACTCCGGCTGAACGGGGAGCGCGTCGGCGACCATCTGCTCGCTCCGGAATGGACGGACTACCACGCGCGGATCCAGTACCAGGCCTATGATGTGACCGACCTCCTGGTGGGCGGCCGGAACGCGATCGGCGCGACGCTCGGGGATGGGTGGTACGCCGGTCACATCGGGTTTCTGTCGCAGGGGCGCGGGATCTACGGTCGGGAGACGCGCCTGGCATTGAGGCTCGAGGTCGAGATGGCGGACGGCGCCACCGCGGAGATCGTGACCGACGGCGCGTGGAAGGCGACGCGCGAGGGGCCGGTGCGCTCCTCGGACATCTACCTGGGCGAAGCGCAGGATCTCCGCACGGCGCTGGCGGGCTGGGACCGGCCGGGCTACGACGACTCGGCCTGGATTCGGGTCGCCTCCGAGCCGCTCGGGGACGCTCTGCTTGTGGCGCAGCCGAACGAGCCGATCCGCGTCGTGGACGAGTTGCCCGCGATCGCGCGGTCGGAACCCGAGCCCGGCGTCTTCGTGTACGACCTTGGGCAGAACATGGTTGGTTGGGCGCGCCTCGTCGTGTCCGGCCCCGCGGGAGCGGAGGTCCGCGTGCGGCACGGTGAGATGCTGAACCCCGACGGGACGCTGTATACAGAGAACCTCCGGGGCACGCCGCAGACCGACACGTACGTTCTGGCTGGCGAGGGCGAGACGACGCTCGAGCCGCACTTCACGTACCACGGGTTCCGTTACGTCGAGGTAACGGGCGTCGCCTCGCCTCCGGAGCCGCAGGATGTCGTCGGTCGCGTGTTCTGCTCCTCCTCACCGGAGGTGGGGGGCTTCGAGTGCTCGGACGCGCGCGTGAACCGTCTGTGGTCGAACGTCCTGTGGACGCAGCGCGGGAACCTCATGAGCACCCCCACCGATTGCCCGCAGAGAGACGAGCGGCTGGGTTGGACGGGCGACATCCAGGCCTTCTGCCAGACCGCGATGTTCAACATGGACATGGCGGGCTTCTTCACGAAGTGGATCCCCGACGTGCGCGACGCGCAAGGTCCGGACGGTCGCTTCCCGGACTTCGCG
>CAZCER010000020.1:13757-17061 GCA_964497385.1 uncultured Armatimonadia bacterium
ATCGACTCGCTGCTTTTCTGCGGAGCAAGGAGACGCAGTGAATCCGGAGACGGCGCCGGACTTCGCGCCCGCGCCGTACCAGTGGGGTGGAGGCGGGGCGCCCGCGTGGGCCGACGCCGGCGTCGTCGCGCCCTGGCGGATGTACACGAACTACGGCGACACACGTCTGCTCCGCGAGCACTACGACGCCATGAAGGCGTGGATCGGGTATGTCGACTCCCTGAACCCGGACCACCTCTGGCGGAACGGTCGGAACGCCGATTGGAACGACTGGCTGAACGGCGACACCCTCATCCTGGAGGGCTATCCCACCACGGGCGGCGAGATTCCGAAGGAGGTCTTTGGGACGGCGTTCTTCGCGCACTCAGCGGAACTCGTCTCGAAGATGGCCGCGGTGCTCGGGGAGGAAGACGATGCGCGCCGCTACGCGGAACTCGCGGAGTCCATCCGGGAGGCTTTCGTGAAGGCGTACGTGGACGCCAACGGGCGGATCCTCGGGAACACCCAAGCGGGCTACGCGCTCGCGCTGAACTTCGATCTCCTCCCCGAGGCGATGCGGGCGCGGGCTCTCGAGCATCTGCTGGCGGAGGTGGCGCGTTACGACGGCAGGCTCTCGACCGGAATCCAGACCACGCACCGGCTGATGCTCGAACTCTCCCGCGCGGGGCGGGATGACATGGCCTACGAGATGCTCTCCCAGCCGGCCCCGCCGTCATGGCTCTATCAGGTGGATCAGGGCGCGACAACGATCTGGGAGCGCTGGGACGGGTATGTGGAGGGTCGGGGGTTCCAGAACGCGGGCATGAACTCGTTCAACCACTGGGCGCTCGGCGCGGTCGGCGAGTGGCTCTACCGGACGGTCCTCGGGATCGTCCCGGACGAGTCCGCCCCGGGCTGGGCGCACTTCACCATCGCGCCTCGGCCGGGCGGCGGCATCACCTGGGCGAGGGGCTCGTACGACAGCATCCGCGGGCCGATCGCGGTGGACTGGCGCCAGGAGGGCGGGGCCTTCGCGCTCGATGTGACCATCCCCGCGAACACGACCGCGACGGTGGTCCTGCCGGTGAGCGACGCCGCGGTGGTCACGGAGTCCGGCGTGGCTCTCGATCAGGCGGACGGCGTCGGGCGCGTCCGGCGGACCGAGCGGGGCGTGGAGGTCGAGGTCGGCGCGGGGCGGTACTGGTTCCGGGCGGGGTAGGGGAGCAACCGGCCCCGCTCGTCCCTCGCGCCTCGGTACGCCGAGCAGACTGCGCTCGGCTACTCGGCGTGACCGGAGAGGAGCCGCCTGCCGCGCGATCCTCCTCGCTCCCATCGAATCCCCGGAACACCGGCGGAGTCTGATCTCTCGAAAGGCCAGGGAGACGCAGGAGGGGATCGAACAATGCGCCGTATCGGCATAGCGGTCACAGCGCTTACTCTGATCGTGTTGGGGGCTCTCCCCGCTCTCGCGGATGGCTTCATCGTCCCGGTTCCCGTTCGGCCGGACGGCCCCAAGCCCCAGTACCTCTCGGTGAAGTACCACCATGTGAAGATCGACGTCGAGAACCAGGCCCTCGTGTGCTCGATCGACCAGGTCTTCCACAACGAGAACCCGTTCGACGTCGAGGGGGAGTACATCTTCCCCGTGCCTGAGGGCGCCGTGATGAGCCAGGTGACCATGGAGGTCGACGGCGAGCCGCTCCAGGGCAAGATGCTGCCGCGCGATGAGGCGAAGACGATCTACGAGAACATCGTCCGCCAGATGAAGGACCCGCTGCTCCTGGAGTACATGGGCCGCGACCTCTTCCGGGCGCGGATCTTCCCCATCCCGGCGAACGCGGACAAGCGCGTCACGCTTCGCTACGAGCAGCCGCTCCTCGCGGACAACGGCCTGATCGAGGTTCGGTACCCGCTGAACACGGAGAAGTTCTCGAGCCGTCCGCTTGAGGACGTGAGCGTGGCCGTGGACATCCGGAGCCAGGCGCCAATCGCGAGCGTGTACTCGCCGAGCCACGAGATCGACGTGAACCGGGAGTCCGACCGCCATGTGATCGCCGGCTGGGAAGAGAAGAACATCACCCCGAACGAGGACTTCCTGCTCTACTACACCGTGAGCCAGAAGGACCTCGGCGTCAGTGTGATCTCGACCATGCGCGAGGGGGAGGACGCGGGTTACTTCCTGCTCCTTGCCGCGCCGCCGTTCTCGACCGACGACGATGAGGCGGTCGCGAAGGACGTCGTCTTCGTGCTCGACACTTCGGGCTCGATGAAAGGCGACAACAAGATCGAGCAGGCGCGCGACGCCCTCGAGTTCTGCGTCCAGTCGCTGAACGACCGCGACCGCGTGAACGTCATCCGCTTCTCGACCTCGGTCACCGCGCTCGGCGACACCGTGCAGCCGGTCAGCAAGGTCCGGGACGAGGCGCTTGAGTTCGTGCGCGGGGTGAACGCCACCGGCGGCACGAACATCGAGGGCGCGCTCGAGAAGGCTCTCGCGAGCGTTCCGGACTCGGAGCGCCCGCGGATGGTCGTCTTTCTCACCGACGGCAACCCGACCGTCGGGAACACCGACATGGACTTCCTCCTGAATCTCGCGAAGGACGCGAACAAGCGGAACGCGCGCATCTTCGTGTGGGGCGTCGGTTACGACGTTAACATCCACTTCCTCGACAAGCTCGCCGAGCAGGCGAGCGGGATGCCGCAGTACATCCGGCCGGAGGAGAACATCGAAGTCCCGGTGTCCTCCTTCTTCTCGAAGCTGACCCACCCGGCTCTTTCGGACATCGAACTCACGATCGCCGGCGTGACCGTCGAGGACATGTACCCGCAGCGGCTTCCCGATCTCTTTCACGGGTCGCAGCTCTTGCTTGCGGGCCGCTACAAGGGCAATGGCAGCGGCACGGTCGTCGTGAAGGGCAAGGCCGGCGAGCGCGACTACACCGACGAGTTCTCCGTCGCGTTCGAGAGCGGTGTGAAGAACGACTTCGTGCCGCGCATTTGGGCGGCACGGAAGATCGGGTTCCTCCTCGACCAGATCCGCCTCCACAAGAAGGACACGGACGAACTCATCGATGAGGTCGTCGATCTCTCGATGCGCTTCGGGATCATGACGGAGTACACGTCCTTCCTCGTCGCCGAGGGCCGCGAGTATGCGATCCAGGCCGGCCCGGGCGGCGTGGCCGGCGCGATGGGCGGCGGCTACGGCGGCGGCATGGTCAGCGGCTCGGCCGACTGGGCGCTGGCGCCTGCCCTGGAGGCGCGGCGCGAGCGCTTCCGCGGGGACAACTACGCCGCTTGGGGCGCCGAAGAGGGCGGTTGGGCGATG
>CAZCER010000021.1:0-6384 GCA_964497385.1 uncultured Armatimonadia bacterium
TTCCGATCTGCGTGCCCCGATCCCGCGGCGACGCGCGCGCTCGCCGCCGCGCTCGCGAACGACGATGCGGCAACGCGGGTGGCTCTCCTCAAGGCCCTCGGCGAGCGCGGTGACCCCTGGGCCGCGCGCGCGGTTGCCCGGCAACTCGAGCATGGGGACGCCGCCGTGCAGGAGGCCGCCGTCCGTGCGCTCGGCGGCTTGCACGGCAACGCGGCCGTCTCGGCTCTTCGGAAGCGAGTCGAGGCGGGAGAGGTCCCGTCCGAGGAGAGCCTCGTGCGGGTCGGCGCGGCGCTGGCTCGCGCCGGCGAGGCGGAGGAGGCGTGGGGAGCGCTCTATCCCCTCACGGATCCGGGCGTCGAGCCCGCGGTGCGTGACCGGGCGTTTCTTGCGATGCGGTTCCTGCCGACGCGCGAGAGCGTCGCGGTGCTCGCGAAGGCGGCTCTCGTCACCCATCGCGAGGCCGCCTTCACGGCGCTCGCGGCCATGGACCACCCTTGGGCGACCGAAGCGCTTCTGGGCCTTCTGAACGCGCCGGACTCCGCCGTCTCGGTCTCGGCCCTTCGCGCGTTGGGCGAGAGAGGCGACGCGTCCGCGGCGGGGGGCGTGACCGAGATCCTGGCGGACACCGGCCGCACCGCCGACGAGCGCATCGCGGCGGCAACGGCTCTCGGGCGTCTCGCCGATGCGGACGGCGTCACCGCGCTCCAGGCGACGCTCGGCTCGCCCGTGGACGACGCCCTGCGCGAGGCCTGCGCCCGGGCGCTCGTCGCGGTGGGCGCGAGGCGTCCCGACCTCGCCGTCTCGGTGAACTTGGCCGCTCTGCAGGGCTTCCTCACGGACTGGCATCTGGTGGGTGCGTTTCCGAACACGGCCGGGGCGGGCCTCGCCGCCGCGTACCCGCCGGAGTCCGAGGTGGATCTGGCGGCGGGGGTTGCCTACGACGGCGCCACGCTCGAGTGGAAGCCGATCCACACCGAGGACGCCCAGGGCCGGTTCGGACTGCGGGAGCACTTTGTGGTGAAGGACAACGTCGTGGCGTACGCCTACACCGAGGTCACGGTCGATGAGGCGATGGACGCCACCATGAAGATCGGCTCGGACGACGGAAACGTGGTCTGGGTGAACGGCGAGAAGGTGTTCTCCATTGACGCCGCGCGGCCGCTCGCGGTCGATCAGGATGTGTTCGCCGTACACCTCAACCCGGGCGTGAACCGCATCCTCGTGAAGATCGTGCAGGGCGGCGGCGACTGGGGCTTCTGTGTGCGGCTCGTGGGGGCCGATGGGAAGGCGGTCGGGGTCAGCGGAGCGACGAAGTAAAGGCGTCCACCGGCTCCGGACAACGCGTTGACGACGGAGCGGGCGGCCCACCGGGCCGCCCGTCCTCTACTCCTCACACACCACCCGAAACCCGACATCGAACACCCGCCGGAACGGCCGGTAGCCAATGCGGAACGCGGAGCGCGCCCGGTCGGGCCCGTCGTACCAGGAGCCTCCGCGCACGACCCTCTCCGTGTCGGAGTAGGCGGATCGCGTCCACTCCGCCGCGTTCCCGGCCATGTCGTGAAGGCCCCATGGGTTCGGAGCGAACGCGCCTACCGGCGCCGTCACGCGATGGGCGTCATTCACCGTGGTGACGCAGCGCCGCCACTCGGGCACCGCGCCCCAGGGCTGCGACCACGGCGGGTAGCTTTCGATCCGGCGCAGCGTCGCGTCGGCGAGGTTCGCGAAAGGCGCGAAGTCGGCGTCCGTCCCGCCGTACCAGAGAGGCGTTTCCGCACCGGCCCTGCAGGCGTACTCCCACTGCTCCTCGGTCGGGAGCGAGAAGCGCATCCCCGTACGCTCGGAGAGCCACGCGCAAAACGCGGTCGCCTCGTTCCAGGACGCGCGCACCACCGGCTGCTCGGGCGCGTTCATCGGGCAGCCGCGCTCCGCGATGCTGAACTGCAGGAAGTCTCCGCTCTCGAGGCGGCTGTCGTGGGTGGGGTCGAAGAGCGCGTACTGCTCGTTCGTGACCTCGAGCGCTCCCATCCAGAAACCCCCGTCGACGCTCACACGACGCGGGCTCTCATCCGGGAAGCCTCCGGCGTCGCCCATCACGCACTCACCGGGCGGGATGTAGCGAAGGACCATTCGGACGCCGCCGCCGAGGTCCACCGCGCGCTCGGGCTCGGCCAATGACTCCTGCCGTGAGCGCGCCTCGTCCGGGTCGAAGGGCCACCCGGGGCACTCCGGCGCGTCGGCCGGTGTGAAGTCAACCGCCGCTTGGGCGGGAAGCTCGGGCAGGGGACGCACCGGTGAGATCGTTTCGGGATCCACATCCAACCCGGCGTACTCGGCGTCCAGCGCGCGACGGCGCTCGCGGGGGTGGCGAATGTGGTCCTCGCCGACGATCTCATGCCATGTGCCGTGATAGGGGGAACCGAGGTCCATCCACGTGTTCAGGCGGTCCCATGCCTCAGCGTCGAGAGTCACGCCGTAGTGGCCCTTGCGAAGCGTCTGCACGAGACGCGTCGTGTCGACCGCAAACTCACCGGGACTCAGCAGGTGCATGTCGCTCTCAATCGTCGGCGCGCGCACAAACGACCGGAGCGCGAGGTACGAGGGGCTGAACTTCGAGCCGTTGTCGTAGCCCGCCTCGGGCGCGCCGGCGGGGATCTCGGGCTGGGCGCGGAGGTCGGGCGACAGGGCTCCATCGTGACAGCGGACGCAGTAGGCGTCGAGCACCGGCTGGACCTCGCGCTTGAACGAGAAGCCGCGTGTGGGGCCGTACCACTCGCGGATCTCCGAAGGGGCGCGGAAGCTCGCCCGCACCGGCGTCGCGGGCGGCCCCTCGCTCTGCGACTCGTGGCAGCCGACGCACGAGAGCGTCTCCCCGGGCATCGCGGTCATCCAGCTCCGCATGAGCTGCAGCGCTTGACCATTCTCATCGAGGGGCTGGACGGAGATCGGCGTGTTCGCGGGCACGCGGAAGTAGCAGGAGCCGTCCTCCTCCACCGGGACGGTTCCGAGGACGCGCTTGATGTCCCAAGGTCCATCCATGCCGATGCGGTGGATCTGCCCTCCGACGCCGTGGTAGGCGAAGTTGTAGGTGAAGAGCCGGAGGCTCTTCACCGTGCCGCGCGGGACGCCGGCGAGGCCGTTTCCGGCGTACACGTCCGACATGTAGACGACGGCGTCTTGGCGCGAGGGGTCGGAGCGCGGCGCGAGAGCCGGCGGAGCGGGCGTCGGCCGTAGAGGCAGCGGCTCGAGCAAGGCGTAGCCCGGGCGCTCCTTGATGAGCGTCAGGTTGTCGAAGACGTCCGCGAGGTAGATCCCCCACGGCGCCGTCGGGCTCGGCTTGCAGGACACGAGGAAGTACTTGTCGCTCAAGGGGTAAGGGTGGAGGAACCTCGGCCAACTCGCCTGGGTGAGACCATCGAGGATGATGGGCTCGACCGGCTGCCCGCGGCCCGGAATGCGCTGGATGACCCCATCGGCCTCGTGTTTGCCCTTCGAGGCGTCGAAGAGCACGAGTTCGCCCATGCGTGGATTGTCGTGGTGGCCGCCGACGATTGTGATGAACTTCGTGGCGCTGCCCGGGATGGGCCGGGCGTAGAACATCGAGTTCGGCCAGTAGGAGTTGGAGCCGTAGAACTCGCGTTGGTCGGTTCCGTCGGGCGCCATGGTGAAGAGGATGCGCGAGACGAAGTGCGGGATGTCGGAGTACTCCCAGCGCAGGTACAGGACGCGCCCGTCGTTCATCACCGTCGGACACCAGTCGTGGTCCTGCTCGAAGGTGAGCCGGCGGATCGTGCCTGAGGCCATGTCCTTCAGGTAGAAGTTCGAGACATGCGACGAGCCCGTCACGCACGGAACACCGACGAACGGCGCGGTCGAGCTGAACAGGATGTTTCCGTTCGGGAGATAGCAGGCGTCGTAGTTGCTGACGTCCTCGTCGGGGATGAGCGGGAGTTCGTGGAGTCGCGAGCCGTCGGAGGCCATCTCGAAGAGCCGCCACGGGCCGCCGCCGGCGGGCATCGAGAAGAGCATCCGACTCCCGTCGAAGTGGAGGTCGACGTCGCCGACGAACTCGCCCCCCGAAGGGCGGTACAGGGTGCGAAGCTCACCGGACGGGCTCACCGGGCTGAGGGTCATGATCTCATTGTCATAGCCCGTGCGCGCGAGGCAGGAGTTCGACTGCCAGTTCATGGGGAGCCCGAGGTTCGCCTCGCCGCGCTGGATCAGCAGGAGCTTCTCGAAGTCGAGCAGCGGGTTCGCGAGGAGCGCCTCTTCGATGGCGGCCGCCAGCTCCTCGGCGCGTTTCGGTGCGTCCGCGTCCCCTCGGAGCGCCGCCTCGCGGACCTCGGGGTAGGTCTCGAGCGCGGCGAGGAACTCGTCCGCGCGTGCGTATCGGTCGGGGAAGGAGGCCGCCATGTCCTCTATCGCGAGCCTTGCGGCCTCGAGGTCGATCGCCTCGAGCCGCCCGATCGCAACCCGAACGCGGCAGTCCTCGAGGTCGCCGCACCACTTGCCCGCCTCGAGGTAGGCGAGCGCATTGGCGGTCAGCTTGCGGAGATTGCCCGCGTGGGCGTTCTCCGCTAAGCCGTAGTTGGGGAGCCGCCAGCCCATCACAAGGACGCGGCCCTTGCCGTAGGCGTACTCCACCAAAGGACGCTCCCCCGCGTTCGGGGAGGCGTCCCCGATGGGCGTCCCGGCGACGGGGCCGCCCGAACTCCAGAAGTCGCCGAACGCGGGATAGCCCGCGCTCGAGAGAGGGATGGGCGCGCCGGCGTCAAAGCCCGCGTAGATCGGGTGACCGGGCGCGGGCGTCGGGCTGACCCCTGCGGCGACGGAGTCCACTCCGCCCGTCGCCGTGATCCGCGGGACCGAGGGCTCAAGCCCGAGATCGCGCACGTAGGCGAGAGCCGCGCCCGAAAGGAGCAGGCCCCCACCCTCCTCGACCCACCGAAGCAGCGCCTCCCGCGTCTCGCGCGAGAGCATCGCGGCCGGAGCGGGAACCGTCTCCGAGTGCCACCACAAGGCGGTCACGCCCGGCGGGATCGCGAGCGGGCCCTGGCCGGGGTCGAGAACGCGCGCGTCGGCCGCTTCCTCCGCGAGCGCGACGGCCGCGGACTCGCCCGCCGTCGCCGCCGCGAAGCGGACCGCCGCCACATCGGCGCGCGCCGACGTCGCCGCGCACAGAAGAACGCAGAGCGCAAAGTTCCGCACTACCTGCCTCACTTCCAGCCGCCCCTCCGCGTGTTCGTCGCGCAGGCGGGGGTTCCTGTGCGTGGGGAGGGTCCCGGATGCCCGGGTCCAGCGGCAGGGCGCAAATGGGCGGGAAGGCGGATGGCCCGACGGCCCCGACGCGCTACCGTGAGGATAGAGCCGCAGGGGCGGACGAACACCGAGAGGCGGTGGCGCGAATGACCGAGGCCGGAGCGAAGATGCTCAGCGAACTGAGCGTCCTGGGGAGCGACGCGCTTGCGTGCGGACTCGGGCTTCTGCCCGTCGTGGCCGCGATCACGGTGGGGTTGCTGCTCATCGGGGAGATCGCGGGCAGCCTCGAGCGAAGGTTCCGTCGGCGCGCGGCGCGGAACGGCGTGCGCGCGACGCCCGAGCGCGGCCTCGCGGCCCGACGAGCCGCGTAGGAAGACGAGCGACGCGGCCCGGGAGCGAGTGCTCCCGGGCCGCTGGTCACGCACCGTCAGGGATTCCGCGCGGGCGCGGCGTCGGCCGGCGGAACGGGCGGACCGCGGCGCTCAGGACCGCGCGCGAAGCCGCGGGCGCCGGGCGGCGCGCCGTCGGGCGAGGCGGGCGCGTAGGCCGGGGCCTGTCCCTCGGACGCGGGCTCGGCTGCGGGCGCGGGGGGCCCTCCGGGCGCGAACGTTCCTCCGCCCATGCCGGACGGGTCGAGTTGGACCTCGCCGGTGTCGAGAGAGGGCTCGGCGGGCTCCTCGTCGCGGCGCTCGCGCGCCGGCTCGCCGGTCTCGTCCTTGGCCGCGTCCTTCTTCGCCTTCTCCTCACGGAGCCTGGCTTTCTCCTCGGCCGTCAGCGGCTTGCTCGTCGACGCGGGCGCCGCCGGGGCGCCGAAGAGGTTGGGCACGCCCATGCTCTGGAGCTGAGGCGCCGCCCATAGACAGGCCGCCGCGTACGCCGCCAGGAGCAACACGACGATTACGATGATGGCGGTGACAGGGCTCACGCAGCCCTTCTTCGCCGGGCCCGCGGCCGCCGGGACGGGTCCGTACATCGGCTGGCCGGGATAGGCCGGCTGGGGCTGCCCGGGGGCGACGGCTTGCTCGACCGCCGGTGCCGGGGGCGTGGTTTGGACCCAGGGCGGGGTCTCCGGCAGACGTCCGTGCGCGCCGGTCTCGGCCGCGGCCGGCGTCGCGACGCCCGGCG
>CAZCER010000021.1:6394-17050 GCA_964497385.1 uncultured Armatimonadia bacterium
GATCTTCCGATCCCGAGGTTCTGGACGCCGAGCGAATAGGGAGTGCGAGATGGGCGACGCGATCCGATGCGATGCCGGTGACTGGGTGGAAGTGGAGTACGTGCTCCTCGAGCCGGGCCAGCGCGCGGCGGGGATCCCCGACGAGGGGCCGGGTGGAGGCGCCACCCCGAACTCGGGCGTCGGCGCGGCCGGCGCGGCCGCCGCGCCGGCCGGCGGAGCGACTCCCGCGACCTCATACCACGCGGCGGGGACCTGCGCCCATGCGAGCGGCTGACCGCAATGGGGACACGCGCTATCGGACTGGCTCACTGGCTGGTGGCAAACCGGACAGATGAAACCGGCCAAGAGGCCACCTCCCATCATGCTGCATCGTTCATTCATTCGAACGCCGACGCAAGTCACCTGCCGGCGGCTGGGCCCGCGAGGAGGTTCGCCTACTCCGTCTCGGGCCGCTTGCGGGCGGAGAGCCAGCGCTCGAACTGACTCACACGACCGGCCTCGATCAGGGCTGTGAGACGATCGCCCGCTGAGAGGACGGTCTCTCCCTTGGGGATGACAATCCGGTTTCCGCGACGCAAGGAGGCCAGGAGGCACCCCTCAGGGATCCGCAACTCGCTCACCCGGAGGCCCTCCAGCGCGTCATCCGGTCGCACCGTGTACTCGACCGTGTGCATGTGGGCGCTGTCGAGCCAACCGCGCTCCGTGACCTTCTCCAGAGAGCGAGAGCGGTCGGCGCTGGCTCGCGCGTAGGCGTTGACGATGTCGTTGCGGCGCAGGACGCCGACCACGCGGTGCGGCCGGAGCCTCTCGACCACTGGCAGGCGGCCGACGCCTCGGGCTCCGACTTGGGCGAGAGCCTCGTTGAGGGTCATGTCGGGATAGCAGGTGATGACCTTGCGAGTGCAGGCGTCAGCGACCGTAAGATCGCCGCGCTTCACGCGCTGGCCGCTGAGTGACTGAAGGTCGGAGAGCGTGACGACGCCGTACAGCGATCCATCGTCGGCGAGCACGGGCAGTCCGTGGTGGCCCGTGCGGGCCATGGCCTGGACGCAGTCCTCGATGGCCATCTCGGGGCCGACGGCGTCGGTCTTGTCGAGGGGGGTCATGGCGTCGCCGACGAGCACCGAGTCCATGAGAGCCGCTTGGGAGTGGAGGTCGATTCGGATGCCTCGTCTACGGAGCTTGAGGGTGTAGATGGACTCCTTGGTCAGGACCTGGGCGAGGAGCGTACCGACGACGGTCGCCGCCATGATGCCGAGGATCAGGCCGTAGTCTTTCGTCATCTCGAAAACGATCAGCACGGCCGTGATCGGCGCGCGCGACGCCGCCGCGAAGAGACTCGCCATGCCGGCGAGGGCGAAGGCCCCGGCGTGTGCGGGTTGGACCACATTGCCCACGGCGCAGCCGACCGCCGCTCCGATGAAGAGCGACGGAGCGAACACGCCGCCGGAGCCACCCCATCCGAGCGTCATCCAGGTGGCCAGCATCTTGGCGAGCGCCAGCGCCAGGCACGTCAACCAGACGGGAAACGGCTCGAGCGGCGGGCTCATCGCCCAAGCCTGCGCGCCGCCTCCAAGCAGCGCCTCGACGGTGCGGTTGTGCGGGCTGCCATACCCGACGTGCATCACCTGCGGCGCAACGATGGCGAGCGCGCCGGTCAGGGCGGCGCCGATCGCCGGCTTGACCCACTCGGGCATGCGAACCGAATCGGCGCGGTCCTCCATCCAGTAGAGGCCTTTGCTGTAGAGCGTTCCAATCAAGGCGCAAGCGACGCCGACGAGCACATACGAGGGCACGGCCGACAATCCGCCCATCTCGAAGGCGTGCTCGCCGAAGGTGGGGCCATGGTGCGGGCGGACCAGACCGGAGGCGAGGTTGGCCAGGACGGCGGAGATGACCACGAACCCGAAGTTGGAGGGCGCGAAGTCCTGCAGGATGACCTCGAGCGCGAACATGACCCCCGCGATCGGCGCGTTGAAAGTCGCCGAGATGCCGCCTGCCGCCCCACAGGCCACGAGGAGCTGCACCGATCGCCGCGGCTGCCTGAGCATCTGCCCGACGGCGGAGCCGAACGAGGAGCCTATCTGCACGATCGGGCCCTCGCGGCCGGCCGAGGCGCCGCTCCCGATCGTGATCGAACTGGCGAGCGCCTTGACGAGCGAGACCCGCGGACGGATCACCCCGCCCTGGGCGGCGACGGCGAGCATGACCTCCGGAACGCCGTGGCCTTTGGCCTCCCGGGCGAGGAAGTGGACGAGAAGGCCCACCAGCAGCCCCCCGAGCGCGGTGACCAGCGGGCGCGACCAAGGGAAGGCGCGGCCCATGAACTCCTCGGCCGTGCGGTGCGAGAGATCCTCGACAAGGTGAATCAGGGCGCTGAAGCCCTCCGCGCCAAAGCCGGCGACCAGTCCGACCACGACGGCGGCGAGCGTCAGGACGAGCGTCGGCGAGGCTCGAAGGTACGCATCCATGGATGTTCTGGGCTGTGGGTTGTCGCTCAAGGGTTGCTCCCGGGGCGCGCCTTGGGGGCGCAGGGCGAATCTACCCCACACCGCGCCCGCGCGCAAGCGCGCCGGCCGTTGCGGGGCCCAGCGGCCAAATGACGCGCAGGAATCGCGCACCGGATGGCACAAAGTGCATTGAGCCTATCACGCAGGGCGGCTGTTAGGAGAGAGGGACCCGGCGCTCAGTCAGGAGCCTAGGCTATCTGCGTGCGTCGAACGCGAGGAGCATGGCGGCAGCGATGAGTGCGCTCCTTCCATTCGGCCCGGAGAACGCGGAACTCGTGGATCGTCTCCGCGAGAAGCGGGAGTTCGTCCGTGTATCGGTGCCTGTGTCCGTGGCCTACCGGCATGCGGGCGGGGATGGCGAACTCTCGTCCCCGCGTCCCGCGATGATGAGTTGTCTCTCGCTGACCGGCGCGCGCGTGCTCACCACGGAGGAGATCGAGCCCGGCTCGGAACTCCGCCTCGAGATGCCCATCCCGTCGATCATGGAGTGGTCGACCGCGGTCGGGCAGGTCTTGCGCTGCTTCCCGGCCGAGGAGAACGGGCGCTTCAGCGTGAGCCTGTTCTTCACCCGGGTTGCCTCCGACGACGTGCGCCGGATCGGGGCCTTCCTTGAGGAACGCGTCGAAGTGGAGCAACTGCAGAACGAGAGCCTCGTTCTCCGCCTGAAGCTTCTCCAGGACCTCGCCCAGGTGCTCCACGCGACGATGGATCCCGAGCGCATCCTCGTCGCGGTCGTCGACATGGCCCTCGAACTCGTGGACGCCGAGTCCGGAAGCCTGCTGCTTCTGAACCCCGAATCGGAACGCCTCGAGTTCGCCGTCGCCCGCGGGCCCAAGGCCGACCAGGTCCACGCCTACACCCTCGCGCAGGGCGAGGGCATCGCGGGATGGGTCGCGCTCAGCGGCCGGCCCGTCATCGTCGACGACCCGAGCGACGACTCGCGCTGGCGCTCCGAGATCGCGTCCGACCTCGACTACCCGACGGAATCGCTCGCGGCCGCTCCCCTGAAGCTCCAGGAGCAGCCGATCGGCGTGCTCGAGGTGATGAACAAGAAGGGCGGGAAGCGGTTCGACACCGCCGACATCCGCCTCATGGAGGCTCTCGCCGCGCAGGCCGCGATCATCATCGAGAACTCACGCCTCTACAACGAACTCCAGGCCTCCGCGTCCCTCGCCCGCAAGCGCCTCCGCGAAGCCGCCGACAAGCTCACCGTCTGGAAGCGCGCGGCGGAGGCGAACATGACGCAGGCCGCGGTCTCCATGCCCGTCTCGACCGGCGAGTTCCTGCTGAACGAGTCCGCCGCCGTGCTGCTCGAGAACCTCGGCGATCTGCGCGGCGCGGTCGAGGAGCGCCTCCGCGAGATCCTCGAGGACGTCCGCTCCGTGGCGCCGGCGGCGACGCGCACAAGCGGATGCTACCTCGTCCATGCGCCCGACACCGACTCTCCGATCCTGATGGTCCACGTGAGCCTGCTGCAGGACTTCGAGGGCCACAGCCACGCTTTGGTCGCGCATCTGCTCGACATGAGGGTGGAGTAGGGGCGACGGGCGCTGGCCGCTGCCTACCCCGGCGGCTCGGGCGTCTCGCGCGGCTGGGGTGGGACGAACACCAGATCGGCCTGCCAGAACGTCTCTCCCTTGCCGCCGCGGATGCCGCCGTCATCCACCCCGTTCGGCCCCACCGAGTAGAGCGTGTAGCCGTCCCCTTCGAGCCGGTAGCGGAGGGGCTCCGCGCTCCAGGGGTCCTCGAGAAGCGTGCCGATGTAGTCGGGCACGAGTCCCTCGAGTCGCGCCGGATACGCGCCGTGGTCGATCCGGTGGGCCTCCAGACAGGCGACGAGCGAAGCCGCGTCCACCGCCGCGCGGACCTGCCAGTGCTTGCGCGGCAGACCTCGGTAGGCGTGCAGGACCTGGCCCGCAATGGGGTCGCCTCGGTCTCGTATGTCAGCCTCCATGCGGTCCGCGAGTTCGGCGTAGGACGACTGCGTGGGCGGGAGATCGGCCTGCTCAATCAGCCTCGCCATGCGGTCGGCAGCCCAAGCGCGTGAGGCGCGGATCTGGACGCGTGCCAGAATGACGTCGAGCGTCCCCTCGGGCTCCGGGGCCGGGAGGAGTTCCTCCGGTGACAGACTGGCCGCCGAGGCCGACAGGGACCGGAACCGGACGAGCGCGCTGTGGCCGATGCCAGTGCCCTCGAGCCAGTCGTAGAACTGCGACACCATCATGGCTTCGCGGGTGAGTGCATCGGACGGCAGTGTCTGGCCCTCCAGGACCTCGCGAAGCGTCTGCGCGTGCGCCAGCAGGGCGCTGCGGTCCCACTCCGCACCGGGGATCGCCCGCGCCTCAGCCTCCGCGACCGTCTGAAGCGCAGCGTCCCCCGTCAGCAGCGCTATCACGGCGCCGCCCCGGGCGCTGTCGATGCCAAGCTCCGCGGCGACAGACAGCCAGTGGACCGCAGACGCGTCATCGCCGCGACTGTGGCAGAGAAGCCCTTTCGCTGTCGTGAGCCGCGCCGTCTGGTGGAGATGCGCCCCAACACCGATGGGACGGGTCCACAGCACCTCGGAAGCATCCACGCACTCCATGCGCGACGCCTCGTCGAGCTTCGCGAGCACGTCGTTGTTGGCAAGGACGACGGCTTCCGCCTCCGCGCGCCAGGGCTCGGCGCCCGACGGCCCGGCCACGCCGTATGCCTGGATGTACTCACGGACGACTCTCGAAGGGTCCTCGCCCGCCTCCTCCGCGCGGTCGCGCCTCTCGGCCCAGAGGTCGGCGGCCTCTCGGTACACATCCCACCCGTTGGGGTCCGGCAGCGGAGGCCGCATGAACTCCGGCGGCGTGCGGCGCTCGCTGTCGATCCACCCCAGCGGCTCGCGCGATCGGATCTCGCGCCAGACGCGATAGGGCTTGCTGCCCGAGACGAGGAGGGCGAGGGCGACGAGGAGCCCCATGGAGAGGAGCGGCGGCAGGCAAGCTCGGCGCCGGCCACTGGCCCGAGTTGGTCCGCCTCGCGAGCCGCTCATCGACTACCCCCCGACGACCATCCCCACCTCACACGACGGCCTGGTCCGCCGAAGGTGGCGGGTGGACACACTCCATATCGTCGCTCGCCGTCCGCAACCCGAGCGGACCAAGAGCGGCGCGTCTTTCGCCGCGAGGCGGGCCACCGCCCCTACGCCGGCTTGCTCGTGGAGGACGAGGCACTCGGCTCCATGCAATGGCCGGCCCAGAGTTCCATGACCACGGGCGCATGGTCGGAGTCGGGGAAGAACAGGTGCGGCGGGTGGGCCGAGGCGTGGTCGCGCACCGTCTCGTTCAGCACGGTCGCCGTCTGGAAGTGCCCGAGGAGCGAGCGGCTGATCAGGATGTGGTCGATCATCTGCGGCTTCCCGTCGTGGATGAGCGTGTACTGCTTCTCCTCGGGCACCGAGAGTTCGACCGGATACAGCTCCTTGTCCCAGAGCGCCGGATTCTTCGCCCCCACGTAGCTACCGCGGATTATGGAGACCGGCACCGAGTCCACCGTGTCGTTGCAGTCGCCGAGCACAACCGCGCGGGCGTCGTCGTAGCGCTCGTGCAGCGCGTCCACGAGCCTCCGGACCTCGAGCGCCTGCCCCACGCGCTTCAGCGAACTCAGCACCTCGCCCTCCGAGTGCGCCGCGAGCGAGGGCCAGCCGCCGTGCGAGGTCTTCACGACGCGATGCACCTCGGACGGGCGCTTCGACTTCAGGTGCACCGCGAAGAACCGCGTGGGTCCGATGCCCGGCAGCGCCACGTTCGCTTCGACGATCGGCCGGCTCCACTCCACGGGGCTCGGGTCGGCATCTCCGTGGTGAACCCAGAACACGCGCGACTCCTGCCGATGCAGGCGGAACTGCTTGATCGGGAACCGGCTCAGGATCACCTGGTGGCGCTCCACATCGGGGGCCGGGTCGAGCGGAGTCGCCTCGTAGCTCTCGTACACCGTTCCCGCGAGCGTCTCACGAAGGGTCTTCTCGTCGAGCACCTCCTGCAGCGCGACCACGTCGGCCCGGAGGCGGCCGAGCATCCGCCGCGCGGACTCGATGTGCCGCTCATGGGCGAGCCAAGCCGCGTCGCGAGACTCGGGGTTGGGCAGGGAGTCCGGGTCCACGAAAGGCGGGCCGAGGTTCTCGAGGTTGTAGGTCGCGATCCGGATCGTTGTCATGTCTGCACTCCCGTCGTGGTGTCTCTTCGCGCCCGGCGGGGGCAAGCTCCTGCGAGGGTTTTGCGCGGCGCCGGCCGGGAGGGTTCGGGTCGGAGCGGCCGGAAGTGCCCCCTATCAGGCAGCGCTGCAGACCCGGAGGGACACACAGATGAGCATGTCGGTCGAGGAACTCCGCGCGCGGATGGCCCGTGAACCGAAGGTTACCCCCCAACGCCGGTCGTGGGCCGAGCCCTGGAAAGTGAAGATGGTGGAACTCCTCCGCTGGACCACCCGGCCCGAACGCGAGAGCGCCATCGAGGAGGCCGGCTACAACACCTTCCTCCTGCGCTCGGACGACGTCTACATCGACCTCCTCACCGACTCGGGCACCTCTGCCATGAGCGACGCCCAGTGGGCCGGCATGATGCGCGGCGACGAGGCCTACGCCGGCAGCGCGAACTACTACCGCCTCGAAGCCGCGGTCATGAAATACTTCGGCTACAAGCATCTCATCCCGACCCACCAAGGCCGAGGCGCGGAGCATCTGCTCTCCCGGGCCGCCATCAAGCCTGGCGACGTGGTGCCGGGGAACATGTACTTCACCACCACGCGCCTCCATCAGGAACTCGCCGGAGGCGCATTCCGCGACATCATCATCGACGAGGCCCACGACCCCGCCTCCGAGCATCCGTTCAAGGGCAACGTCGACCTCGCGAAGCTCGAGGCCCTCATCGCCGAGGTCGGGGCCGACCGCATCCCCTACATCTGCATCGGCGCCACGGTGAACATGGCCGGCGGGCAGCCCATCTCGATGGGGAACCTCGAGGCCGTGCGGAGGATCTCCACGAAGCACGGCATCCCGATCATGCTCGACGCCACGCGCGTCGCCGAGAACGCCTGGTTCATCCAGCGGCGCGAGGACGGCTACGCCGAGATGTCCGTCGCCGAGATCATGCGCGCGATGTGCGACCTCACCGACGGCTGCACCATGAGCGGCAAGAAGGACTGCCTCGTGAACATCGGCGGCTTCCTCGCCGTGAACGACGACGAACTCGCCCGCAAGGCCCGCGAGATGGTCGTCGTGTACGAGGGTCTCCACACCTACGGCGGCATGGCCGGGCGCGACATGGAGGCCATGGCCATCGGCATGGAGGAGTCCGTCCAGGACGACCACCAGCAGTCTCGGATCGGGCAGGTGCAGTACCTCGGCGAGAAGCTCATGGCGGTGGGCATCCCGATCGTGAAGCCCATCGGAGGGCATGCCGTCTACCTTGACGCGAAGGCCTTCCTCCCGCACATCCCCCAGGCGCAGTACCCGGCCCAGGCCCTCGCGGCCGCGCTCTACGTCGAGTCGGGCGTACGCGCGATGGAGCGCGGCGCCGTGAGTTCCGGGCGCGACCCGAAGACGGGTGAGGAGCGCGTGCCGAAGCTGGAACTCGTGCGCCTCACGATCCCCCGCCGCGTCTACACCCAGGCGCACATGGACGTGACCGCCGAGTCCGTCATGGCCGTCTGGGACCAGCGCGATCAGGTCGTCGGGCTCGAGTTCACCTACGAGCCCGAGGTGCTCCGCTTCTTCCAGGGCCGCTTCCGGCCGGTGGGGGAGTCGGTGTTCTTTCCGGAGAGGTAAGGAGATGGAGCGCCGTCACGCGCCCCCGACGTCGCTCAGGATCGCCGGCATCTTCTGCGGGTCGCGGCAGGTGCGGTAGACCCACTGCCCGTAAGAGCCCTCGGCGTTGACGGCGGCGACCCAACGGGCGGCGGCCGCCTCCTTCGCCTTCACTTTGTCCTCGGCTTCACGACCGCCCTTGGTCTCCAGAAGAAGGTGCGTCACCGGGTCCGTCCGGAGGCGCGCGATGTAGTCCACCACGAAGTCGTGCGTCTCCCCGTTGTAGAAGTAGGGGATGGCGAACCCGAGCTGGGCGTTCTTGACGTAGGCGTCAACGAGGTCCGAGGCCTCCAGGTAGTAGGCCGTGGACTGCTCCCACGTCCAGGTGTCCGCTACAACGTAGTTGAGGTGGCTCTTCGTGGTCTCCCACACGGGCTGCCCCGTCCAGAAGCTCACTTCGGCCGTGCTTCCGGCGGGCCTCTGCCGCTCATAGCAGGGCAGCTCGGGCCGCTCGCCCGCCACCTCGTCCGGACGGATGCTCGCGAGGAGGGCCTCGACGGCCCAACCGTAATAGGGGCTGCAGCTCACGTCCTTCCTATCGGCGGCGGGCCCCGCCGTCACCCTCTCATCCAGGAACCGCCTGCAGATAGCCAGGATCTGCGGGAACAGCTCGTGTGCAGACACGTCTGTCGCGCCATTGGCGAGGTAGTCGCGCGTGAGCGACGTGGCGAGTTCGAACGCGACCTGCTGAAGGCGGACGTTCCGACGGTACTCCTCCAGACGCACCGTCTCGAGCGCCCCGGGGCCGAAGAGCGAGATGCGTCCCTCGTTGTTGGGCACGGTGGCCTTCATCTGCACCTCGGGCGGGATGCGCCCGGGGTCGATCGTCAGCGTCGGCACGGACGGCCAGTCCACGGTCACGCGGCGACCTATCGAGTGGGTGTACCGCTCCACTCGCGGGAACCGGATCTCCAGATGCGCCCGCGCGGCTATGGCGCAGACGTGCCGGCGGCGCTCCTGCTTCTTCGCCGACTGCGCCGGAGTCGCTTTGAAGGGCACGACCTCGAACGGCACGCCGAAGACCTTCGCGACCTCCTCGGGGAAGAGCCCGTCCTCGCCGAGGGTGTACGTCGTGCGCCGTAGGCCTCGCCCGACGACCTGCTCGCAGAGAAGCTGCGAGGTGAAGGGGCGCAGGCCGACGATGAACTGCACGGTGTTGCAGTCCCACCCCTCGGTCAGGAAGCCCACGCTGACGATGCACCGCACGTCCTTGCCGGGCGGGTCCAGCGGGCGCCCCAGCTTCTTCGCCAACTCCTCGAAGCCGTCCGGGTAGATCGGGGCGCCGGCGTGGTCGCTCGGCCAGGCGAGTCGTCCGACGGTGTCCAGAGTCAGCCGCATCCAGAGCGTCTCATCCGCCTGGGCGGCCTCGCCCCCGTTCTCGCCCACGACCTTGGAGTCCACCCGGATGGTCGCGTTGCGGCCCCCCGTGTTGCGGAAGAGGGGCACGCCCACCGAGGGGATGCCCGCCGGGCACTTGTCCTCCGCGAGCCATTCGTGGATCGTCCGCGCGAGGGCGATGTCCGCGCACACGATGATGAAGACCGGAGGCCGCGGGTCGCCGGACCCGGCGGCCTGCTCATCGCTCGCTTCGCGCCACAGCCCGCCAAGCATGGCGATCGGCGTGTGCGCGTACTTCAGGATGGCCTCGGGCTTCGGCTTGCCTTGCCGGCCGCCCCGTTCGCTCGGGGTGAGTTGCGGCAGGATCCAGTGCCAGAGGTTGAAGTAGCAGGGCACGTCCGCGCCCGTCGGGTCGCGAACCACGAGCTGCGGGATCTTCACGAGGCCCGCCTCGATGGCGTCTATGAGGCCGAAGTCGCTCACGACCCACGGGAACGGCCTGTTCGTCTCTTCGCCGACCCGGCCCAGGTAATACGGTGTGGCGGACAGGTCCACGCACAGGTTCACGCCCCGCATCCGGTCGATCTTGTCCAGCCCGTCCACCCATACGGTGGCTTCCTTGTAGAACTCCTCGGCCTGCTCCTCGTCCCCCAGGCTCTCCTCTTCCTCGGCCCGCTCATCCTCCCCGGCGACCTCCGGCCGTATGCGGTAGGCGTGGTGCGCCTCGTCGTTGAAGACGAGGATGTTCCGCTTGCCGCCCGCGCCGCGAAGCACCCGGTTCACGAGCCCCGTGTCGCTCTCCACGTAGCGGGTGGTCCGCACCTGCGCCTTCGCAAGGGCCCCGGTCTTCTTGTCCTTCTCCTCTAGCACGACCTCGAGGATGCCCGCCGCGACCTGGCGCTCGTAGTCGGCCAGCGTCAGGTAACGCTTCCCGCGCGCGGTGGTCGTCTTGGGCCCTATGTGTACGGTCTCGGT
>CAZCER010000022.1:0-8345 GCA_964497385.1 uncultured Armatimonadia bacterium
CGACTGCGACCGGTGTGACTCGCGAGGAGCTCATCGCGGAGATGTCGGCCAAGGAGGCTTCGGGCTTCGACGAGTACGCGGCCGTCGCGCCCGGGGCGGGAGTGGAAGACGTGCTCGCCTACGTTGAGCCGTGTGGGGCGTGGGGCCTCCGCGTCGTTGTGAGGGCTTCGCTCTCCTCCGCTCTCGCGCCCGCCCGCCGGATGGCTTGGGCGACGGGGCTCATCCTGCTTCTGACCGTTGCGGTGCTGGCTCTGATCGGAGCGTTCGTCGGCCAGCGGACGCTGATCGAGCCATTGGCCTCTCTGCGGCGCGTCATCGGGCGCGTCGGTCGAGCGAGTTGGTCCGGAAGGCTCGGTTGGAACCCGTGCGAGATCGCGCTCGTCGCCGCTGAGGCGGAGCGCCTGCACGAACGACCGAAGGACGCGGAGGCGGCGACGCTCGAGCCGGTCGGGGCCGTTCACGCGGACGTCCCGGCTTTCGCGTCCTTCTCCCGGCGGGTCACGCGGCTCGCAGGTGAGCTGTCGAGCGCGTTGGATCGCTCGTTGGCGCGGGTCTCCGCGACGGAGAGCGTCGCCGTTCAGGTCGCCGAGGCGTGCGACGCGGCGCGCGCGGCTCTCGCCGAGGCGTGCGACGCGGCCTCCGCGTTCTCGTGCGCCGCCATCGCGGAAGCCAACACGGGGGAGACGGGACGAGGCCTGTCCCACGCCGCCGACGCGCTGGAGGCCGCCCTGCGATCCGCCCTGGACGTGGCCGCGCACGCTCAGGCGGTCGACGCTCAGTTCCGGAGCCAAAGGGACCGCTCGGAACGCATCGCCGAGTTGGTGGAGCAGATCGCCCGGATCGCGCGGAAGACCGACCTCCTTGCGATCGCCGCGGGGATCGAGGCCGTCAACGCGGGGCCGGTCGGGGTCGGGTTCCGCACCGTCGCGGACGAGATACGGAGTCTCGCGGTGGACACCGGGCGGTCGGCCGGAGCCATTCGCGAACAAGCGGCCTCGCTCCGGGACGGCGCCTCCGCCACGGAGGAACGCCTGGCGGCCCTGCTTCGCTGCGCCGGCGAGGCTTCGCAAGGCGTCGGGGGCGCGCGCGAGGCTCTCGCCAGCATCCTTCAGGAGGCCGAGCGACTCCGAGCGGTGACAAGCGCCGACGAGGAGCGCGCGCGGAGCCAGCGAGCCCTCGGCGACAGTCTGCTGACGAGGCTGCGGACACTGGCTGACGCGCTCGAGGCGACGGCTTCGGACGTCCGGGCCCAAGCAAGCGCCGGTTCGGAGGCGGAGGTCGCGCTGCGGAGCGCGGCGGGGGCGGCCGATCAGATGCGTGAGGCCTGCGTGCACGCGCGGTCCGCGGTGGAGAGGCTGCGCGAGCGCCAGCCGCCGGAGGCCGTGTAGCGATCAGCGGGCGATGCGGCGGATCCCGCGCTCGACGGGCAGCCGGAGGAGCATGTCGACCATGCCGAAGGTCCCGCGGTTGTCCGGGAAGCGACTCCAGTCGCGACGGACGGGGTATTCGCGCACCTTATAGAAGCCGAGCGACTCATAGAGCGCGATGGCTACGGTGTTCTCGGCGAGCACCGAGAGCCAGGCTCCTCTGCGCCCCGGCCTGGCGTTCACGATCCGGAGCGCCAGTTCCATCCACTGCCGGCCGAGGCCTCGAGCCTGCCAGGGACCCTCGATGCAGACGCCGACTCGGGGGCACTCGCCAGGAAACGGTTGGAGGGACAGATGGCCAACGATGGCGCCGTCGGGCGCTTCGAGCATCAGGTGGAGTTCATGCCCCCGGCCCTGCCGTCTGGCCATGTCGAGAGCCACGCTCTCGGTGTACTCGGTGAGCACGAAGTAGAGACGGTCGGTGCGGGCATCGAGGCGGTTGTAGAAGCGGCTTAGTTCCGGGGCGTCCGCGGCGGTGAGACAGCGCGAGACGAGGGCCTCGCCGTCGCGGGTCTGGAGGGTCGCCGGTTCGGGTGGGGATTTGGCTACCGCTGCCAACGGGGGAATCGCAACTCCAAGTCGTCGACCCAGCGGGCGTCGAGAAAGTCCCGCGCGCGGATCGCGATGGTCTCCTCGTCGATGTCCACCACGCGGTATTCGCGTCGCGGCACCCCGAGACCGGTCCAGCCGCCAATGTTGGCCGTGACGAGATGAATGACGCCGTCGCGCTCGACCCATGGCCCGTACCCGTGGTCGCAGGTCATGCGGTTGTCGTTGTGCACGTGGCCGGTCAGAAAGAGACGGACGTTCGGGAGAGCGCCGATCGCGGCCCCGACCTCGGCGGACTGATCCAGGTAGAGATGGTACGGAGGGTTGTCGTCGCCGAGCACGCTTCCGAGGCAGTTGTCCTCGGTGTTGTTGCACGACCAGAAGGTGGTGTCCTTGAGTGGAGCGTGGGAGACGACGATGACCAGGGCCTCCGGTCGCTCTTCGGCTCGCGCTCGGATCCACTCCCCCACCCCGTCGCCGACCGAGAGGCGATGGTTGGCCGATTCCCCGCCGAGAATGAGAAGGCGCAAGTCGTCGTGGTCGAGCATGTCGCGCACGGGGCGGCCGATCACGCGGTTCCAGGCGTCGTCCCCGCCGGCGTCGAAGTCGGCGTTGCCTCGGCAGATCACCCAGGGCGTGTCGCCGAGCCGCTTGACGAGTCGCGTGAAGAGCGGCCAGAGCGCCTCGCTCATGTCGACGACGTCGCCCAAGAACACGACGACCTCGCCGCCGATGGCGCGTGCATCGTCGAGGGCGGCCGTCGCCTTGCGCTCGGCCTCATCATCCCACCCGAGGTGAATGTCCCCGATCACAGCGATCCGATGCACTGACGTCCGTTCCCCAAACCAATGGAGCGCCGCGGCCTCGAGGCGCGCCGAACGGGTGGCGGGAGCGCGTGGGAATCGAACCCACCAGAGACGGGATTAGCCGCCCCTCACTGGTTTTGAAGACCAGGCCGCTCACCAGAGCGGACTCGCCCCCACACAAGCAGGCTCCGCGTCCCGTGCGCCCCGACAAACGCAAGCGTCAACGGGGCGCGTCTAGAACCTTCACCAGGGCGGAGACCAAGTCCTCTCCGTCTCCCGGCAGGAGCGTGCGCACATCGAGCACGAGCGAACCCTCGCGCACCAGGCAGAAGACGGCGGGGTCGGCCTCCCGCAAGGCGCGCGCGGCGCGCTCGGGCCGGGCGCAGCGCACATGCACGTGAGCCGACCGAACCCGCGCGTCCGGCAGCGATCCGCTGCCGGGGGCCGATTCGCCGTCTTCGACCGACGCGGCCGCCGCCGGCGCTCGTCGCCGCAACGCCTCGACCACGCCCTCCGCGACCGCACGAAGAGCCTCCTCGGACCGCGTGAGCAGGCGCACCCCGGCGGGCGCCGCGTCCTCGGCGGCCAGCATGTGCGCGCCAAGGCACGCGCCGAGCGCGCTGAGGGTGAGCTTATCGACGCGGAGGGCTCGCGCGAGCGGGTTCCGCGCGAGCCGAGCGACGAGATCGGCGCGTCCGACGATCACCCCGGCCTGCGGCCCGCCGAGGAGCTTGTCGCCCGAAAAGCAGACGAGGTCGGCGCCGTCCTCGATCGCGCGGCGCACGAGGGGTTCCGGGGGGTAGCGCTCCAGGCCGGGGACCTCGGCCGTGTCGAAGAGGCAGCCGCTCCCGACGTCGTTCACCAGGGGCGCCCCGACCTCGCGAGCGAGGACGGCGAGATCGCCCACGCTGACGGACTCGGTGAAGCCCACGATCCGATAGTTGCTGGTGTGGACGACAAGGATGGCCGCGGTCCGGTCGGAAACGGCGGCCTCGTAGTCGGCGAGTCGCACGCGGTTCGTCGTGCCGACCTCGATGAGGCGCGCGCCGGAGGCCTCGATCACGTCGGGCATGCGAAAGCTGCCGCCGATCTCGACGAGCTGCCCACGGGCGATGATGACCTCGCCCCCGCGCGCGAGCGAGTCCACGGCGAGCAGCGTGGCGGCCGCGTTGTTGTTCACGACCAGCGCGTCTTCCGCGCCGGTGATCCAGCGCAGCTTCTCACGGAGCAGGTCCTGCCTCTGCCCGCGTTCACCGGTCGCGCGGTCTATCTCAAGGTCGCAGTAGCCCGTGACCAGCCACTCGCGCGGCAGAGGCGCGCGCCCGAGGCCGGTGTGCATGACTACGCCGGTCGCGTTGATCACGCGGCGCGGCCCGGACCGGACGAGGGCGGCAAGGCGGTCTTCCGCCGTTTGGGCGAGTTCCGCGGCGTCCGTCGGGGCCTGATCGCCGGCGGCCAGAGCGCTCCTGGCCCTCTCCACGGCCTCGCGCACGGCGCGAACCACGAACTCGCGTCGGTAGGTCGCGAGCATCCGGACGGCCGGCTCGGTCTCGAGGATCGCGCCCACCGCCGGCAGGGCTCGCAGAGCATCGCTGTTCATCGCCGCTCCCCCCTGGCTGACAGGACGCGCACGTCGCCCTTGCGGACGGTCACACCTGACGCGTCGAAGAACTCCATGAGCGGCACGACCGCTTTGCGCGAGGAGCCAAGCAGATCGCGGAACTCGCTCACGCGGATCTCCCCGTGCGCGCGCAGATGGGCCACGAGGGTCTCACGGGCGCGCTCCACCGCATCGCCCGCGACGAGCGCCTCACCCACTTCGACGAGGTCGCCGATCTCAAGAAGCCTCCGGACCACCTCGCCGTCTCCGCCGCAAGCAACCTCCGCGGTCGGACGCCCCACGAGCCCGGCCTCGGCGACCAGCCCCGCGACGCGTTCGCACGCAGCCTGCTCTTCGGGCGAGAGCCGGACCCCGAAGTTCGCGAGGCGGACGGCGTCCGTCCCCACCGCGGCGACGCGCCCCCGCGCGGTCGCCGCCTCGACGGCCGCGCGAAAGACGGCGGTGTGCGTCGCGCGGTGGGCGGCCCGCAGGTCGGCCCGGGGCATGGCGGCGCGCAGAGGATGGGCGTCGTGGTAGGCGGCGACGGAACCGACGAGACCTTCGACCAAGGCCTCGAACGCCTCTGTCGCCACGTACGCGCCGCCGACCTCCGTGAGGGCGCGGGAGGCGCGGAGATCGGCCAGGGCGGCGAGGGCCTCGTCGTTCTCGGCAAGACCGGCCTTTGCTAGCAGCGCCGCGCCGCCGGTCGGCTCGAGCCCTGCGGCCCGGGCCGCCGCGGCCAGCAGCTCCGAGGCGGAGCCCGCCGAGCGCTCGGCGAGATCGCCGACGACCTCGCGGCGCTCGCGGCCGCGGTGCTTGTCGGGGTTCGAGTCGACGATGGGCCCTCCGGCGATCGTCGCGGCCGGCGAGTAGGAACGCAGCACGCAGCGATCGCCCACGGCGACGGCGATCGGCGTCTCCAGCCGGAGTTGGACGTATCCCGTTCGGCCGGGACCGAGAGCCTCGCCCTCACCGAGAATGACCACGCGACCAAGCGTCTCGGCCGTGCCGGTGTGGACGCGGACGCGCTGCCAGTGGACGAGTCCGTTCGCGGCCCCGGGTAGGACCCGGATCTCCGCGTCCACCATCCCCGTCGGACGGAGCGACCCCGGGGCGCAGAGCGTCTCCCCACGCTCGAGCGCTTCCTTCGGCAGGCCCTGAAGGTTGAGGGCCGCGCGTTGGCCGGCGCGCGCCTCGTCGACGGGAGCGCCGTGCACCTCGATGGCCCGCACGCGCGCGCGCCGCCCCCCGGGGAGCACGTCAAGTTCGGTCCCACACCCGACGCGGCCTCGGTCCACGCTTCCGGTGACGACCGCGCCGAATCCTTTCATGGTGAAGACCCGATCGATGGACATCTTGAACGGAGCGGTCAGGTCGCGGGGGGGGGCGCCGGGAAGGAGGGCGTCCACCGCGGCTCGGACTTCCTCGCATCCCTCGCCGGTGACTCCGGAGCACGGGATCATGGGGGCCTCGGCGAACGGGGTGTCCAGAAGGGCTTTGCGGATCTCCGACGTGATGAGGCGAAGCCAGTCCGGGTCGACGAGGTCCGCTTTGGTGAGGGCGACGACGCCGGCCCGAACGTCGAGCAGCGTCACGATGTCGAGGTGCTCGCGCGTCTGCGGCATCACGCCCTCGTCGGCCGCGACCACGAGCAGAACGAGATCGAGGGAGGTGACGCCGGCGACCATGTTCTTGACGAAGCGCTCGTGGCCGGGCACGTCGACCATGCTGGCGCGTCGCCCGGACGCGAGAGGAAGCGGCGCGAAGCCCAGATCGATCGAGAGCGCGCGCTCCTTCTCCTCTTTGAGGCGGTCGGTGTCGACGCCGGTGAGGGCGCGGGTCAGAGTGGTCTTCCCGTGGTCCACGTGGCCGGCCGTGCCGACGATGTAGTGGCGATCGTCCACAAGGCGCCCCCTGTGCGCGGCGGACCGAGACGGTCCGCCTACCCCTCCGGTTCGCCGCCGGCCAGCTCGCAGATGGCGGCGGCGTAGATCTTCGCATTGCGCACCAGCGCGGCGATGGAGACGCGCTCGTCCCGCTCGTGGGCGAGTTCCTCCTCGTCGGGCATGGTCGGGCCGAAGGCGACGGCGTTGTCGAAGGCTTTGGCGAAGGTGGTGCCGCCCATGGAGACGCACTCGGCCGGCGCGCCCATCACGCGCTCATAGGCCGCTGAGAGCCCGCGGACGAGTTCCGAGTCGTCGGCGATCCGGAAAGGCTCGCGGGACGTCTCCTCGAGGGTCACCCGGAAGCGCGCGTCGAGTTCTTTCCCGAGGGCGTCGCCGATCCGCACGAACGCGTCGCGCACGACGTCGAGGGACTGGCCGACAACCGGGCGGAGGTTGAAACGCAACTCGAAATCGCCGTTATCGAGCGTCCGCGCGAGCCCCGCGTTCACGGTGCAGTAGCCCATGAACGGGTCGTGCTTGTAGAGGCCGACGCGCTCGCAGAAGACGTCGTGGCCGATCGCCTGGTCAAGGAAGCGGACGCCGGCCTCGATGGGCGAGGGCGCCCACTCCTCCGGCGCGAGGAGCCCGACCAGATCGAGGAGGGCGTTGCGGCCCTTCTCGGGTGTGGATCCGTGGGTAGGCACGCCCTTGGCGCGGAGGATGACGCGGTCGTCGGGCGCGTCCGGGTGCGCCTCGACGGTGAACGCGGCGCCCGGGTGGCTCAGCTCGTAGGCTCGAGCCCGCGCTTCGGTGTAGGCGACGCTGACGAACTCGAGCACGGCCTCGGCGCTGTCGGGCACGATGTTCACGCGCTCGCCGCACTGAAGCGACAGGATGCGGGGGAGGTCGCCGTTTTTTGCGAGCAGGCCGGCCAGAGGCTTTCGCGAGATGGTGAGGGTGACGCCGGCGAAGCCTTTCTCAGCGCTCGCGATCGGAAACGAGCCGTCAGGGATGATGGACATCGTCGGCATGGGCTCGTGTTCGTGAAAGGCCTTCAGGTCGCGCCAGAAACCGGTCTCCTCATCGGTGCCGAGGACGATCGTGACGCGCCGGCGGAGCGGGATCGCCTCGGCGAGGATGGCGTCGACGGCGACGAGGATCGAAGCGAGAGGGCCCTTGTCGTCCTGGGCGCCCCTGCCCCACACCTCGCCGTCGACGATGTCGCCCGAGAACGGCGGGCGACGCCAGCCGTCGCCGGCGGGCACGACGTCGAGATGCACCACGAGAGCGACGTTCTCGGGCCCGTCGCCGAGTTCGGCCACGCCCACCTCCCCGCGGTGGACCCGGGTCTTCATGCCTCGCTTCCGGCACTCGTCCATAGCGAAGCGAAGGCAGTCGCGGAGGCCGGGGCCGAGAGGCTCGGACGGATCGGCGTCGTCGGGCCGGGGGCTCTCAAAGCGGAGAAGGGAGGCGCAGAGATCGGCGACGCGGTCGCCCTCGTTGTCCAGGCGGGCGAGCGCGCGCGCTACAGAATCACTCACGAACGATCATCCTTCAACGGCGCGGCCCGGGGTGCGGCTACGCCTCAACCTCACGGCGCACGCGCTGGATGGACAGCGCGCGGCCGGAGGTCGGATCGACCTCGACCACGGCGCCGCAGAGCGCGCTCGGGCCGTCGGCCACGTCGAAGCGACGCGGCATCTTCCGAACGAACTTGTCGATCACGATGTCGGCGTCCATCCCGATGACGGAGTGGATGGGGCCGGTCATGCCCAGATCGCTGATTAGGGCCGTCCCGCCTGGCAGAACGGTCTCGTCGGCGGTCTGCACATGCGTGTGGGTCCCGACGACGGCGGAGCAGAGGCCGTCGACGTAATGCGCGAAGGCGATCTTCTCGGCGGTGGCTTCGGCGTGGAAGTCGACGATGAGGATAGGCGTCGTCTCGCGGAGTTCCCGGATGATCTCCATGCCGCGCCGGAACGGGCAGTCGATGGGCTGCATGAAGACGACGCCCTGGAGGTTCAGGACGCCGACGGTGCGCCCGAGGGCGTCGGGGAAGGCGGCGTAGCCGTGCCCG
>CAZCER010000022.1:8355-17007 GCA_964497385.1 uncultured Armatimonadia bacterium
CATGTTCGCGGGCCGCAGCACGCGCTCGGTGGTCTCGAGGTAGTCCTCGATTTCTTTCTTGGCGTAGACGTGGTTGCCCGTGGTGAGGACATCCACGCCTACGCCGAGAACCTGTTCCGCCAGGGTCGGGGTGATGCCGAATCCGCCCGCCACATTCTCGGCGTTGCAGATGACGAAGGTCGCCTCGAACTCCTCCACGAGTCCGGGGAGCAAATCGGTGAGCGCCTTGCGTCCCGGCTTGCCCACGAGATCTCCGACGCAGAGGATTTTCAAGTCGCGCTCCGTTTCCGTCGCTCACCTCAGGCCCTGACGGCCTCTCACTTCGCGTACTCCACCGCGCGCACTTCGCGGATGATGGTCACACGGATCTGGCCGGGATACTGGAGTTCTTCCTCGATGCGCTTGGCCATGTCCCGAGCCAGTTTCGCCGCGATGGCGTCATCCACCTTATCGGGCGACACCATGACGCGGATCTCGCGCCCCGCCTGGATGGCGAAGGCCTTTTCCACGCCCTCGAAGGAGTCCGCGATCTTCTCGAGCCCTTCGAGGCGTCGTATGTAGTTCTCGAGGCTCTCCCGACGCGCGCCCGGCCGGGCCGCGGACAGCGCGTCCGCGGTCTGAACGAGGACGGCTTCCATGCACGTGAAGCCGACGTCGCCGTGATGGGCCTCGATGCAGTTCACCACATCCTCTTTCTCACCATAGCGGCGCGCGAGTTCCGAGCCGATGGCGATGTGGCTTCCCTCCATCTCGAAATCCACGGCCTTGCCGATGTCGTGGAGCATGGCGCCGCGCTTCGCCAGAGCGACGTTCAGGCCGAGTTGGTCGGCCATGACGCCCGCGAGGTGGGCCATCTCCGTGGCGTGGCCAAGGACGTTCTGTCCGTAGGAAGTGCGGAACTTCAGTTTGCCGAGCAGCTTGACCAGTTCGGGGTGGATCTTGGGGGCGCCGATGGAGAGCAGAGCCTCGTCGGCGGCCTCCTTCATGCGCTGTTCGACTTCCAGGCGGGACTTCTCGATGACCTCCTCGATGCGCCCCGGGTGGATCCGCCCGTCGGTGATGAGGGCGGTGAGGGCGACGCGGGCCACCTCCCGCCGGATGGGGTCGAAGCCCGAGATGACAACGGCTTCCGGCGTGTCGTCGATGATCAGGTCGACGCCGGTAAGGCCCTCGAACGCGCGGATGTTGCGCCCCTCGCGCCCGATGATGCGGCCCTTCATCTCGTCGTTTGGCAGCGGGACGACGGAGACGGTGGTCTCCGCCACCTGATCCACCGCGCAACGCTGCAGGGCGAGGGTGATGATGTCTCGGGCCTTGCGCTCGGCTTCGCGCTCCGCCTCTTCGAGACGGTCGCGGATGAGCCGCGCGACCTCCAGACGCATCTCATCCTCGACCTGCTGGAGGAGCATGGACCGCGCCTCGTCCCCCGTGAGGCCGGAGATGCGCTCGAGTTCGGCGCGCTGCGCCTCGACGGTTCGCGTGACTTCTTCCTCAAGCGCTTTGACCGCGTCGCGCGCGGCCTGCAGCTTCTGTTCATCCTCTTCAAGCCGGTCGATCCGCTTGTCGAGAGTGGCCTCTTTCTGCTCAAGGCGGCGCTCCTGGCGCACGAGGTCGCCGCGCGCCTCCTTGAGTTCCGCATCGACCTCGGCGCGGTAGGCCAGGGCGGCCTCTTTGGCGGCGAGATCCAGCTCCTTGCGGGTGGAGTCGATCTCCTTCTGCTGGGCGCGTCGTTCGGCTTCCAGCGCCTCCCGCTGGACGGCGAAGTCGGCGGAGGCCTCGGTCGCGAGCCCGCGGGCCCGGATCCAGGCGTACACGCCGGCGGCGCAACCCAGAACCCCAACGGCTATTCCGACGATCAGTGGTGTATAGCTAATCCTCGATCACCTCCCGGGCGACCTTGGCCGCCCGATCTCTGTCGCGCCGGAGATCCAGGACGCGCCCATGGCGAACCGCCGCGCGCCCGCACGGATCCGGCACGGAGGGACCGACGGTGGCTCGAGGCTGCATGGCCCCGTCGGACCCCTTCCCCGCGCGCAACTCTCGACCGACATCCGCCGGACGACCGAGGCGGCCCGCCTCCGTCGCTCCGAACAGACGGCCTTGCCACGCGCGAGGGCGCGGACGCCTATCGGCGTCCGCAGGTTGCGCCGTCCTCCTTCCTTGAAGGTCGGCCGCCCCGTCTCAGACGGCGGCCGCGCGTCTCGCGTTGACCGGTGCACACAACCAACGCGGAGCCTCGTCCGGGCCACCCTCGGCCCGCGAGGCGCCTTACTCCTCGCCTTCGGGCTCCTCTTCGCCGTCGACGTCCATCGCGGCGGGAACGGGTTCGAAAGCGTCCACAACCTTGCCGGTGATCCCTTCGGCCTCGAGGATCTTGTCCGCGATGGCTCGGGCCAGGTCCGGATTGCTCCTGAGGAACTCCCGAGCGTTCTCACGGCCCTGCCCGAGGCGCTCCTCGGCGTAGCTGAACCAGGTTCCGCTCTTCTGGAGGATTTTGCGCTCGATGCCGAGATCCAGGAGGTCGCCTTCCCACGAGATGCCCTCGCCGAAGAGGATGTCGAACTCGGCCTTCTTGAAGGGGGGAGCGACCTTGTTCTTCACGACCTTGGCCTTGGCGCGGATGCCCACGGCGGCGTCGCCCTTCTTGAGGGTTTCGGCGCGCCGGACCTCGATGCGGACCGAGGAGTAGAACTTCAGCGCGCGTCCGCCGGGGGTGGTCTCGGGGTTGCCGAACATGACCCCGATCTTCTCGCGGACCTGGTTGATGAAGATCGCGCAGGTGCCGGTGCGTTTGACCGACCCCGTCAGCTTGCGGAGCGCCTGAGACATGAGGCGCGCCTGGAGGCCAACGTGGGTGTCGCCCATCTCCCCCTCGATCTCGGCGCGGGGCACGAGAGCGGCGAAGGAGTCGATCACGAGCGCGTGCACGGCGCCGCTCTTGACGAGGGCGTCGGCGATCTCGAGGGCCTGCTCGCCGTAGTCCGGCTGGCTGATGATGAGTTCATCGATGTCGATCCCGATCGCTTTGGCGTAGAGCGGGTCCACGGCGTGCTCGGCGTCGATGATCGCGACGGCGCCCCCCGCCTTCTGGGCGTTGGCGAGGATGTGCTGGGCGAGGGTCGACTTGCCGGAGGACTCCGTGCCATAGATCTCTACGATGCGCCCCCGCGGGAGGCCCCCGACCCCGAGGGCGATGTCGAGGCTGAGCGATCCCGTGGGGATGATGCCTTGCTCGAGGGTCTGGGGCGCCTCCCCGAGCCGCATGACCGAGCCGGAGCCGTAGCTGCGCTCGATGGCGGTGAGTGCGTCCTCGAGCGCTTTGCGGCGATCGGTTCCCGTGTCCTTGCCATTGCGCATTGCGTATCACCTTTCTGACGCGTAGCTGTCGCGTGATACGTCACTGGACAGTCGTGCGGGCCTCGTCGGTTCGATCCTCGGCGCTCTCCTCGCGGCCCTCGAGCGGGTACGCGCCCATCGCGGTGTAGGCGGCGCCGCGCGGAGAGAGTTCACTCTCGAACAGCGTGATCTCATCGACCGGGATCGCCCCGATGGGCGGAAGCTCCACCCGGGCGAGGTGCGGGGTGAGATCCTCGGGGCGGGCGTCGCGCCGAGCCCTGGCGATCGTGATGTGGGGCCGGAACGCGCGGGCCTCGCGCGGGAAGCCGAGTTTCTCCATCTCGGCCTCGAGGTCGCGGGCGATCCGCGACAGAACGTCGTCGGCCTCGGTCATCGTGAGCACCACGACGCGCGGACGCTTGGGATTCGGAAAGGCGTCCAGCTTCTCGGCGAGAAGATGCCCGGGACTGCGTTGCGCGGCCACGCGGAGACACGCGTCGGATACGGCTGGAGCCTGGTGGGCGGGGACGTCCCCCAAAAACTTCAGGGTGAGGTGGAGGTTCTCAGTTCGCTCCCAGCGGTAGCCGTGCGGGACGAGCGCGCGCAACAACTCTTGCGCTTCGGCGATCGCGTCGCGCGCGAAGTCTGGTAAGGCTACCGCCACAAAGCAGCGCAGTGACTGCATTCCGCATTCCGCCCGTGCGGAAGGAGCGGGGTCCTACGCATACCGGCGCGCCGAGAAGACAAGTCCTTTGGGCGAGGACGCCGGATCACTCCGGCGCTTCCGAGCCCAACGTTCGTCGGACGAGGTCCAGGGCGGCCTGAGAAGCTCGCAGCTTGTTCACGAGACGATCGCCCGTGAACACGTGCTTCTCCACGGATACCGCGCCCTCTTGAGCCAGGGCTATGTAGACCAGTCCGACGGGCTTGCTCTCCGTCGCTCCGGTGGGTCCCGCGATTCCCGTCGCGGAGACCCCGAAATCGGTCCCGAAACGCCTCCTAACCCCGGCAGCCATCAGCTCCGCCACGTGGGCGCTCACAGCTCCGTGCTCTGCGAGCACGTCCCCAGGTACGCCGAGGTGTTCCGTCTTCGATTCGTTGCTGTAGCTCACCACGCCCCCGATGAAGCACCGGGAGCTGCCGCTCACATCCGTTAGTCTGCTCGCGATGAGCCCGCCTGTGCAGGACTCGGCCGTCGCCAGGGTCAGGTTGCGTTCGCTGAGCGCTTCCACAACGACCTGAGGCAACGTTTCCTCGTCGCAGCCGTAGACGAACTCGCCTACTCGACGCCGAATGAGACGCTCGACCTCGTCGATGGCCTCACCGGCTTCTTGCCAATCGGCCTTCTTGGCCGTGATGCGGAGGCTGACTTCGGCCCCACCGGCCAACGGCGCTATTGTAGGGTTCTCGCACGCATCGATCAAATCCTGCACCCGGTGCGCGGCGGAAGACTCCCCGACCCCCACCAATTTCAGCGTTCTGGAGCGGATGACCCACTCGCCGGCGCGGCCCCTCCTCCGGAGTTCGGGAATGACGCCGTCCACGATCATCGCGCGCATCTCGCGCGGCACACCAGGCACTGCGAAAAGAATCCTGTCACCTGAGGGTAGACAGACCCCGGGAGCCGTTCCGCAGGGGTTCGGAATGGGAACCGCGCCCTCCGGGAAGTCCGCCTGCTTCAGATTGGACTCCACCATCTCGCGCCCGCGCTCGCGGAACCATGAACGGACGTGCTCGGCGGCTTGCTCGTCACGGCGCAACGAAAGCCCGAGGGCGGCGGCCATGGCTTCTTTGGTGAGGTCGTCGGTGGTGGGCCCGAGACCGCCCGACAGGATGACCACCTCGGATCGATCGAGCGCTCGACGGATGCAGTCCACGATGCGCTCGAGGTTGTCGCCGACGGTTGTGCGGAAGTAGACGTCGACGCCGATCTCGGCAAGGCGCTCGGAGATGAAGGTCGCGTTGGTGTCGGTGATCTGTCCGAGCAGCAGCTCGGTCCCGACGGAGAGGATCTCGGCTGGCACGTGGGGCCTCCTGGCGTTGTGTCTCTGTCCATTCGACGGCGCGACCGGGAGGCCCTTGGTTCGACGACCCCGGTGCGCTATCGGCCCGTAATGGCAAGGAATCCACTAATTGGGCGCCCCCCCGCACGCCGCCGCGCCGTGCGCGGGTATCCCCCTAGTGGACAGCTCCCGCGGCAGACCCTCCGGGGCGGCAGGGTCCGTCTTGCGAAAGAGTTGCGTTAGAGTTCCCTTTGGCGCCGCACTCTGGTTACGAGTTGGGCGGTACACTTTTCATAAATGGTTGCGCCGCCGACCAGAGACCAGTTGGCCTGGCGTCTGTTCTGGTCGAAGGTGGTGCGCAGGCGTACGGCAGCCGCTCCGGCCGATCAGGGCCCTGGTGTAATGCGTGCGCCGGCGACTGGGACAGTATGAGGTACGCCGGAACGCCGGCATGGCCGCGATCTCGAGGTCGCGGAAGACGAGAGGTGATGCCCGACCCAGAGGACCGTCCCACGTGGGCGCGCGGACCTCACGCAGGCCACGCGCTTGTGAGTCGGGAGCTTCGCAGCGGAGGACTAACACTGATGGAGACCGGAAGGAGCGATACCCAATGAGATCACGCAATGGGTTCACGCTAATTGAGCTGCTCGTTGTCATCGCTATCATCGCAATACTCGCAGCGATCCTCTTCCCCGTGTTCGCCAAGGCTCGAGAGAAGGCCCGTCAGACAAGCTGTCTTTCGAACCAGAGGCAGCTCGGCACCGCGTTCATGAGCTACGCGCAGGACTACGACGAGAAGCTCCCCGGCATGCCGTTTGGGGCCACGCCGTCGACGACGTACCCCGACGCCCCGGCCGGCGGCTACTGGCCGTGGAACCTGTGGCCGGGCAGTGTGGACTGGTGCGGAGTCTACACGCACGCGATTCAGCCGTACATCAAGAACGCGCAGATCCTCCAGTGCCCGAGCGCGACGGACAATCGCTGGGCCGGCGCGAACGGGATCAGCTACGGCTACAATGAGTACATGTACAACCAGGACCAGGGCTACACGAAGCTCGCGGCCACCCCTCTGCCGGCGCAGACCGTGCTTTCTGCGGAGACGTACTGCTCGGGCATCTTCAACGACTGGACGAACGAGGGCGCGAGCCCCCCGAACAACGACGGGATGACCCGTCTCCGCTACGGTCACTGGAGCCCGTGGGACGCCATGCACAGCGGCGGGAACAACGAGTGCTACGCCGACGGGCACGCGAAGTACCTCGCGGTCGGGAGCGTCATGAGCTACTGCCAGACGAGCGGCTGGACCGACAACCGCCAGCGCCCGATCGTGTATCCTCCGGCGACCGAGCCGTAAAGCCGTTTCAGATCCATCGCGATGAAGCGAACCCGGAAAGGGACATGGCTATGTTGCTGAAGCTGTATGCCAGGACCACCGCACTCACGCTGGTTCTCGCCCTTGTCGCCGCAGTGGCCTCGGTCGCGCTCGTTGGATGCAAGTCGAGCGAAGGCGGCGTGTCGGCGGCGGAGCGGAACGCGCCGCCGCCGGCCGGAGGCACCCAGTCGCTCCGCCCCGACTCCGGCGGCGGTACAGGTCCGGGGCACGAGCCGGGCAAGACGGCTCCGGCGGGAGCGAAGGCCGGCTAGGCGCGGAATCGCTGTCTGGCGAACTCGGTTGAAGCGGGAGACGAGGCACGGGCCAGAGGTCCGTGCCTCGTTCGCTCTGTGCGGCTTCGCCATGCCCGCGCTCAGGCCGGAGGCGAGGCGAGGCTGGCGCGCTCCTCCTCGGTCACCTCGCGGCGCATCCACCGGATTCGGTCATAGCGGTAGTCATACGGGTCTCCGCCGCGCTGGCAGGCGTAGAAGAGATAGATCCAGGTCCTGCCCTCGGCGTCGTCCAGGACGACGGCCTGCGGCACGTGCGTCGCCGCCGAGTCCGGGTCGGGCTCGACGTAACCGAGGACCGTCCACACGAGGCCGTCACGCGAGACGGCCTCGGCGAGCTTGCGGCCTGTCCACACGTGCGGCGCGTACCCCGTCGGGTCGGCGTAGCTGTAGTAGAGATCGCCGACGCGGACGACGTCGGGGTTCGGCCATTGCGGAAGGCACGGGGCGTCGCCGGCTCGGGTGACCGTCCAGTCCTCGGGTCGCATGAAGTCCCCGCGGTTCTCGGCGTAGCCCATCGACGTGCCCTGCACGGGACCGGCCCAGTAGTCGAACCACAGTCGGAAGACCCCGTCCTCGTAGAGGAGCGACGGGCGATGGTAGGAGCCATGGAGGTGCGCCTCGCCCTCGGGGATGTGCGACGCGCCGAGGTCGTTCGGGTTCAGCAGGATGGGCGCATCGGTCTTCGTCCAGGTGACGCCATCGGTCGATGTCGCGCCCATGATGCAGAGGATGCTGCCGTCGACATCGCCCTCGGCCCCGAACAGGAACCCATCGGTGTTGTGCCCGGTCGAGCTGAAGGCCATGTAGTAGTCGCGCCCGACACGGACCACGGAGGGGTCCCCGTTGTGCCACTCGTCGTAGTATGCGTCTCCCGCGCTGAGAACCGGCGCCCAGGACGCGGGGTGCGCTCCGTCGTCCCAGGGGTGGCTGGCGGTGTAGACCTCCCAAGGGCCTTCGATCGAGAGCGAACGGGCGTGGTAGACGGCGTCACAGCCCGAGACGTTCGGGTTCATGTCCTCGGCGGCCCACCCGAAGAACCAGGCGTGGAAGGGCCAGTCTGAGCGCACGGGCTCGTAGGCGACCTCGAACTGGTACATGTTGCGGAAGCCCGCGAGCACGTCCCCGCCCCGCTCCCAGAGGGCCGTCCGGTCGACGAAGCGGCCCTCCTCGAGGGCCTGAGCGGGTGCAAGCCCCGCGGTCAGGAGCAGTGCGGTCAGGGCGGCTATGGTTCCGAGTCTTGCCATGGCGGGGTCTCCCTTCGTGGCCGGTGCGTCCGCCACGTATCAGTGGACTGTCTCGAACAGGGCCATGATTCGGTCGGCGGCGGCGTCGTTGCCGGTGAGGGTCAAGACGGTGACGAGGCCAACGAGGGCAACGATGGCGGCCGCCAGGAGGAGCTTGGCCGCGTCGTGGCCCTGGATGGAACCAACGGCCAGACGCTCACCGGAGAGCGCCGGCCCCGCCGCGTAAAGCTCCTCTCCCATGAGTGTGTGGTCACAGGTGGGCACGAACCATGCGAGACCCGACCCGGCGTCCGCCGCGATCTGGCGGCACCCCACACGGTAGGCCGTTTCGGTCAGAATGAGTGCTTCGGCGTGCGCCGCCCCCACATAGAGGACGGTCGAGGGTCGGAGACGCTCGATCAGTC
>CAZCER010000023.1:0-16909 GCA_964497385.1 uncultured Armatimonadia bacterium
GGGGGGGGGGATGGCTGATGGTGGGTTTGCCCTCGGCGGACGCGGGGCTTGTTCGGTGGACGGAGCGAGGCACCTCCTATTCGTCGGAGGAGGGGCGTGGTCGCGGATGCGCGTCTGCAGCCTGTCACCTATGGAAGCGACGGCCCCGCTCGTCATACTCCGTGAAGAAGTCAGGGTCGCACAGAGGGTCGTCCATCGGCATCGTCGAGGGGGCCTTACCATCACTCGGCGGGCGTAGGATACCGAACCGATGAGAAGCACGCAGGCTCTCTTTGGCGGTCTTCACACAGTCATACTCCCGGGCCCAGCGGTCGAAGACCCACTCCCGGGCTGCAGGGCACAGAACGTAGATCGCGACCGTTCGCTGCTTGGCCATCATGCCATGCCTCCTTGCGTTTCGCTCTCCACAGGTTGAAACGTAGGAGCATGGTAACCACGCGCCCCAGATACGGAAACCGCTTAGTTCGTCGGAATCTCGCCCTGCCCCAGTTCGCGCTCCGCGAGCGTCCGGATCGCGTGCCGCACGACGGCTGACTTGTCAGGCACGCCTGACATGCCTGGCACGTCTACGCGCGTCCGGAGCGCTTCGAGTAGCTCCGCGTCCGCTTCGGTGAGCCAGAACGTAGCTCGCTTGACGGTCTCGCTCGTCCCGCGAGTCGTCCGCGTCCTCCGGGGTCCTCCCGACGAGTCGGACTTGCCTGACTTGTCAGGCGTGTCTGACACGCTCCGAGCCGAGGGGACCTCCTCGGCCGCTCGAGGCGCGGCCGCTCGCTTCCGGGGCGCTTTCCCCGGCCCTGACTTGTCAGGCACGCCAGACGCGCCTGGCGTGTCATCGGGGTGGGTCCGGCGGAGTTCCGAGGGTAGGGTCTTGAACTCAGGACGGGGCACGACGGAGCACCTCCTGCGCCGCCGCGCGGTAGTCCTCCGCGCCGGCGGACTTCGGATCGTAGGCCGTGACGGGCATCCCCGCTCCCGGCGCGTCGGACAAGCGGACAGTCTTCCGGACGCGGGCGTCGAAGACCGGCTCCCCAAAGGCGGCAAGCCGGTCGAGCACGACCGCCGTGCTCCTCGGCCGCGAGTCCACTCGAACCGGGAGGAGACCGAGGCACCGGAGGCCGGGGTTGAAGCGCTTCCGGATCACGTCCACCGTGTCCAGAAGCTGGGCGACGCCCTCGAGCGACAGGAACTCCGGAGGAGCCGGCACGAGCAGCTCGGTCGCCGCGCTCAGAGCCGCGACGGTCAGAAGCGAAAGGGACGGCGGGCAGTCCAGGAACGCGAAGTCGAAGTGGGGGAGGACGGGGGCGAGGACCTCGCGGAGACGGAGCTGGTCGCCCCGTTCCGCCGAGAGGCCCCGAGAGACGTTCGCGAGGGCGTTCGGGTGTGACGGTAGGACGCAGACTCCGAACGCCCCCGTAAGCCCGTCGAGGGTCAGCGGAGCGCCGCCCAGGACCTCGGCAAGCGATACCTCGGGAGCCTCGTAGTCTATCCCCATCGCGACGGTCGCGTTCGCCTGCGGGTCGCAGTCCACGAGGAGGACGCGGCGACCGTCCTCGGCGAGAGCGGCCGCGAGGTTCACGGCGGTCGTGGTCTTCCCGCTCCCGCCCTTCTGGTTGCATACGGCGATCACGCGGGTCTTTGGGTGCTTGGACATGGCCCTTTGTTCGGACCGGGCCGCGCCTCCCCTTCGGCGCTTGTCAGGCACGTCTGACAAGCCTGACAAGCCTGACAAGTCAGGCGCGCCGCTTCAGGTCTGGCGCGCCGTCCTCTTGGGCAGCGGATGGCCTGTTTGCCTTACTCCTCCACCTCGGGGACTCGTCCAGCATCGAGAATGACGCGGTATCTCTTGCCGTGGGCAGCGCTCTCGGCGGGACCAACCCATGTCGGCTGTATCCACCGGGGCTTACTTCGCACTTCCTCTGAGAAACGCTCGTGTGCGTAGTAGCGATAGTGCCCCCTTCGCTCGTGTGGCCTTGGCGATGACTTGTCTTCGGAACGGGAGGGTAGCCCCATCCTTCTTCGGATCGCGTCGGGGTGAAGGACCGTGTAGATGGGGCGCTCATGGGCTCGTGGTATCCGCCCTTTGGCAGGCTTCCTCACCCCGTTGTCGGGACGCTCCTCAAGGATAAACCGGTCGCGCGACGTGACGACGTGAAGCAGATTGCCAAGACCGGAGATCAGGGACATGCCCGCCCATCGCGCTGACTCCTCATCCTCCGGATGAAAGGGCCTGGAGTCCAGAAGCTGGGTCTTCGTGAAGAAGCACCTCTCGCCAAGCCCGATGTCGTACAGCAGCTCCCACTCCTCTGGAACCGGACGTAGCTCCCGAAGAAGAAACGTGGCCCACATGTAGGAGTAGACGGTCCCTTTCGCATTCGGGAAGTCCATCGCGGCTAGGTCTCTCGGCCAGTCTCTGAACCAGAAGAACATCCACTGCTGAGGCAGCCCTACCTGGGGAACGAACGCCTCGGCTATCCGAACCTCAGACGGGGTCTCGATGGCGACCGTCGGGAACGGGAGTGAGAATGCCCTAGTCCAGTAGGCGCAGCCCTCCTCGGTGAGCAGCTCCTCGATAGTCGGCGGCTTGTCGCTCTCGAAGATAAAGAGGCGGGACTTCTCTACGACGCCTCGGAGCCTTGGATCAAGGTGGGCCTCAGCTATCCCGCACAGCTTGTCGAAGAGCATGGTAGACCCCACCTCCGACACCCGCTTCGGCTGACCCGCAAGCAAACCCTACGGCGAGGGTGAAGACTCGCCTCCCCTCCCGCGTTCGGCGCGTACGCTCCGTGGAGACAACAATCGGCCGGCACACGAGAAGGACTTCCGCGCGAACACGACAAGGGAGGGCCGTACAGCAAACGAGCCGCCCAGCATCTTGGCGGATCGAAGGCGGCTCATTCAATCGGGAGGGGCTTAGGGCCCCGCGCTTTGTTGCGTCCACCACCTGGAGGACCAGGCGATGGCTGGACGTTCGGCAGAGCGCGCCCGGCTCCTCCTTCTTCGGGAGGACTTTCTATGTCGGCCGCCGTTCAGACGCACCTACTCGCCCCCGAGAACCCCTACCGCGCCCGGCGCGCGGGCCCAGGTCTGACGTTCGTCCGCCTCGATCTGGAGGACGTACGGGCCCTCTACGCCCTCGGCTTGCGGGGCGACGAGATCCTCCTCTACGGGGTCCTCCGCGCCCACCAGTCCGAGGCCACCGGCCTGGCCTACCCTCGGCAGAGCACCCTCGCCCGCGAGCTAGGGCGTCCGCTCCGGACCGTCAAGCGCTGGCTCGCGCGCCTGATCGAGGTGGGGCTCGTAGCGGTCCAGCAGACCGGTCGCGGAGCCCTCTACTCGTTCCCTGTGACGGTGCTACCTCTGGCCGACCAGCCAGGCGAGGAGCGGCCCACCAGGTGTGCCAAACCTGGCCCTTCGCATAGGGAAGGGGAAGGAAACGACAAGGAAACCGAGGTGGTCAGTACAGCGCCGCCGCCGGCTCCGCCGTCCGCCGCGCCCGACAAACCACCGACCACTCGCCTTTCGGGTGGGGGGGAGGAAGAGCCAACCCCCGCGCCTCCGGCGACCGTCCCCGACCGAGACGAGATCCGCACCGAGACCCGCGAAGCGAAGCGGATCGCCACCGAATGGGGTAGGGCGTCCGAGAGGTGGCGCTTCGCACATCCGGACGCGGACCTCCCCGCCGCGATCGCGGAGCCGAGGGACCAAGCGCGAGCCCGCGTCACCTGGCTCCAGACGCAAGCCCGGTGGCTCCGAGAGGCGGAGGAGGCGTGGCGACTGGTGCGCCTCGTGCCCGGCTTCGGCGACGGCCGCGGTGACGGGGGAGTCTCGGGCCTCGAGGCCGTGTGGGGCCTTCGGCTCCTCCACGCCGCGATGGGCGACGGGTGGCTGACCTCGGTCCGGAAGTGGGTGGCGCGACACGCCGGAGGAGACGGCCGCCTCGGCTCCCTCGCGGGGTGGCTTGCTCGGGAGCGCGTCCCCGAGCTGGCCCGTGTTCCAGAGCCCGTAGGGGCCGTGGAGGGCCCGCCGACGGACTTGCTGCCCGAGGAGCCTGGCCCCGCCACCGAGACGCGGGAGAGGGCCGCCGAGACGCCGTGGCAGCGGGTGCTCGAGGCGGCCCGCGAACTGCCCGGCTGGGCGACGCTCGCGGAGGGCCTCTGGACGGCGGAGCCCGTGCTCGAGGACGGAACCCTCGTCGTCCCCGCGCCGACCGTCTACCTCGCCCGGCTCGCTGACCGAGCGCTCGCGGATCGTGAAGGGGCCGTTGCCGTAGGCCAGGCCGTCGAGGCGGCGTTCGGGCGGGAGCTACCCGTCAGAGTGAGGGTGGGGGAGTGAGGGGAGCAACAATCTTGTTGACAACCTGCGCACGGTCCGATACGTTCCCGGTACAAGTAAACCCGCCTGTGGGTTCCCACGGGCTGGAGGCCGCCCTTCGGGGCGGCTTCCGCTGTTTGTAGGGGGGTAGACCCGGTGCGGTGCTGGGCTTACGTGGACGGCTTCAACTTCTACAACGGGGCCGCGCGCCGAACGGGCCGCAAGTGGGTAGACCTCAAGGCGCTCTGCGAACGCCTTCGTCCGGCGGACACCGTCGAGCGCATCAAGTTCTTCACGGCGCTCGTCGAGAAGAGAACCGACGACCCGGACCAGCGCACCAGACAGCGCGTCTACTGGAGAGCCCTCGATACCCTACCCGGCCTTGAGCGGATCGAAGGGCAGTTCCGCAGCCGACCAAGGCACCTGCCGCTCGTCGAGTCGGTAGAGACGCTGGAGACTATCCAAAGACGCGGAGGGAACGTTACGGGCGTTAGGCCGGTGATGATGCACGTGCTTCGCTCAGAAGAGAAGGGCACCGACGTGAACCTCGCCGCCCACCTCGTCTACGATGCCCTGCAGACCGCCGCGACGGACACATTCGAAGTGGCCCTGGTCCTATCCGCCGACTCTGATCTGGCCGGGGCGATCCACTTGGTGACCGGGGGCTCCCACCCCAAACCCGTCTTCGTCTGCAAGCCGAACCCGAACGCGAAGACCACGGCGCTTGCGCGAGCCGCCACCGGGGTCTTCGACCTGAAGACCCGAGACCTCCAGGCGTCACTCTTCCCCAACACGCTCCAAGACAGCATGGGGCTGATCACGAAGCCCCCGAGCTGGTAGCGCCTCCGTTCCCGGTAGACACCCCCGCGCGGGGCCTGTACGCGGCGGAGAGCGCCTCCGCGTCCCTGCGGGCCTCTCGGCACCGGAGAGCGGGCCGGGCGCGCCCTCCTCGGTTACCCCATACGCACATCCGAACCGGCAAGGCGAGGCCGGTGCTTTGCCGGTTCGCGAGCTGGAGCGGGCCGGCGGTCGCGGCGTCTTCGGGGGGCTTCTGAGGTAGGCCGATAAGACGAGTTATCGGAAGACCAGCCCTCGGAGGGCGTCCCGAGGGAGCCGGTCGCGCGCCGAGTCCGCCTTGCCGGAAGCGGAGCGCTGGGGTGGGGGTGTCTTACGTAACCTACGGACGTTACATGCGTTACGTAAAACTCGTTGCGCCCCAACAGTTTTCGCCTTGCACGGGGAGCCCTGTCGAGGTAGGATTTCGAACGCACGTTTGAGCTTTCGAAACACCGAGAGCCGCCCCTGGCAGGACGGCTCTCGGTAGGACCCGAGACCACTCGGCACACCTGTTTGGCGACAGCGACGAGCGTCTCCGGGTTTGGAGCTTGAGCATGGCTGATCGTACACCAACGTCAGCGCACGCCGCAACAGCCCCCTTCTGTGCGGGCGGTGCTTCGCACCGTTCTCCTGTCGCCGGCTCGGCTGATCCCCGAGCCACCTATCGCGTCCAGGAGGGGGGCCGGGGACTCCCTGCCGGCCCTCCTCCGGGCGCGCCTCCCGACAGGAGAACCGATGCCCGCTACCCCAGTATCTCGGAATGATGAACCGCAAGTCGCGATCAGCGAGGCGTTCGCGCGAGAGCCGGAGCGGCTCTGCGTGGCCCTCGGGCTGAGGATCGACACCCGCAAGAAGCCCGGCGTCTGGGTCTACGACGGGCTCGAGGAGGACGCCTCCCTCCAGATACAGACGAATGGCCGGTACGCCGGGACTTGGACGCGCTTCGGCTCCGGCGAGTCGGGCAACGCTTTCCAGCTTGTCCGGCGGCAGAACCCCGGCATGACCTTCCGCGACGCCGTCGCCTTCCTCGCGGAAGTCTACGGGATAGAGGACGCGCCCCCGGCGCGCCGCGAGCGCAAACCGCCGGCGAAGGTCGTCGGGTCTACGGTCTACAAGCTCCGCGACGCCGAGGGGAACCTCGTCGCCGAGCACCACCGGCTCGACCGGGAGGACGGGACGAAGACCGTCTGGTGGGAGCGCGGAGGGAAGAGGGGTCTCGCCGACCCGGAGACGGGCGAGAAGCTCCCGACGGCGGACCTCCCTCTCTACGGCATCGCGGACGTGGTCGGCGGCCCGTTCGGCGGCCGAGGGGCGGTCGTGGTCACGGAGGGCGAGAAGGCCCGCGACGCCCTGGACGCTCAGAACGTCCTCGCGGTCGGGACCGTCTGCGGAGCCGGAACCCAGCCGACCGAGAAGGTCCTCGCTCCGCTCCTCGGGCGGACGGTCCTCCTCTGGCCCGATAACGACGACGTCGGGCGACAGCACATGGACGGCATCGCTCGGACGCTCCGCGCGCTCGGGCATCAGGACGTTCGGCTCCTCGCGCCTCCGGGACTTCCCGACCACGGGGATGCCGCGGACTTCTACGCGGCGGGCGGAACGACGGCGGAGGTCCGGGACCTTATCAAGGGAGCCCCGCCCTACCCCGAGGGTCCCGTCGCGACCGAAGAGGAAGCGGCGGCGGCCCAAGCCCGGCGGAGCATGGTCAAGGTACGCATCGACGGGACGCTCCTCTGTCTGCAGACGGAACAGGCGCTCGAGGCGCTCATCGCCGCGAACCAGCCGGAGCCGAGGCTCTTCGTGCGCGCGGGGGCGGTCGCGCGCATCTGTCCCGACGAAGAGGGCCGCCCTCGGATAGAGCCCCTCGGGTCGGAGGGGACGTTCGGAGAGCTGTCCTACGTCTGTGACTTCTGGAAGGCCGGCAAGGGCGGAGACGAGGTATCCGTCACCTGTCCCCAGGCTGTCGTTACCGCCCTCGGGACGACGATTAGTCGGCGCATCGAGGCCGGCGGCTGGCCCTTCCCGAACCTCCGGGGCGTCACCGAGTGCCCCGTCGTCCGACCCGACGGCACGATCCTCCAGACCCCTGGCTACGACCCGGCGACGGCCCTCTGCTACCGACCTGCGGCGGGCTTCAAGATGCGCCCCGTCCCGGACCAGCCGACCGAGGACGAATGCGCCGACGCTCGCGCCCTCCTCGACGAAGCCGTCTGCGACTTCCCGTTCAGCGACCCGGCGAGCTACGAGAACCTCCTCGGGCTCCTCCTGACGGCGGTCCTCCGGCCCGCGATCACGGGACCGGTTCCGCTCTGCCTGATAGGGGCTCCGAATGCGGGGACGGGCAAGAGCCTGCTCGCGGAGGTAGCGTCCCTGATCGTGACCGGTCGGGACGCGCACCTCTTCGGGGCTCCGGTCGCCGAGGAGGAGTGGCGGAAGGCCCTGACCTCGGCGCTCCAGACCGGGGCCTCCATGATCTGCATAGACAACGTCGACCACGGGCTCGGGTCCTCCTCGCTCGCGCGAGCCCTGACGGCGGAGGTCTACGCCGACCGTATCCTCGGGCAGACGCAGACGGTCGCGCTCCCGGTCCGTTGCACCTGGATAGCGACCGGCAACAACATGGCCCTGCAGGGAGACCTCCCCCGGCGCTGCTACTCCATCGATCTGGACACGAAGTCCTCTGAGCCGCACCGAGGCCGGACGTTCCGGCACGATCCTCTGAAGCCCTGGGTCCGCGAGCACCGCTCCGAGCTGCTACGGGCGCTCCTGACGCTCGCTCGGGCCTGGTACGCGAACGGCTGCCCGGAGGCGACGACGCCGCGTCTAGGGAGCTACGAGGGCTGGTCCGCCGTGGTCGGCGGAGTCCTGACGATGTTCGGCTGCACGGAGTTCCTCGGGAACCTCGAGGACCTCTACGAGGCCCAGGCGGGCGAGGCCCAAGAGTGGGAAGCGTTCCTCGCCGCCTGGCACGAGACATGGGGGGACGAACCGCTGACCGCCGAGGAGGCGGCCGCTCGGATCACCGAGGGCTTCGAGGCACACCCGGTGGGCGAGGTCCTCCCTCTGGCCCTCGTTCCGCGATCACCAGCCGAGGCCGCGCGGCGGCTGGGCTACGGACTCCGGAAGGTGGTCGGTCGGCGGTTCGGCGCGGACGGTATGCGCGTTGAGAACGCGGGCCGTCACCCGCGAAACCGGAGAACGCGGTGGGTGGTGCGCCATGACTAGCACCCCCCGCGAAAGATCGAAAGATGCGCGAAAGATGCTCGGGGGCCATCTTTCGCGGCGTTTACGGCTCAACTGCGCCGTTTTCTGCGGGTGCGAAAGATGCGAAAGATACTCTGACTCCTACGCGAGCGCGCGCACACGCCCGCGCGCACACGCCCGCGCGCATGCGCGCGGCGGCCGGGAGCATCTTTCGCATCGTTCGATCTTTCGCACCTGGACGGGGACCTTGCCACTGGCCGGTAGGGGGGCGTCCTGGGGGCTGCTTGGGTGCGCTTCCGGACGACGCGCGCCGCCGTAGGGGGGAACGCTCTGCGCCCTGACTCGAGGCCGCCGTTTGGCGGCCGGAACCTGAGAGGAGAGACCATGCCCGACGAACTGAGCAAGACCGCCCCGACCCCGCCGAACGCTGTCGAGACGGCAGCCGGCGAGGTGCGACACACGCTCGAGACCCTGCGCCACTCGCGCGAGCAAGCCCTCGACCGCGACCCCATAGAGCGCGAACTCGCGGACCTGCTCGTGGCCCGCGCCCTCGGAGAGCCGGCAGACGCGAAGCGGATCACCGAACTCCGCGAGCGGCTCGAAGACGCGATGACGCTACCGGCGGTCGAACGCCGCCTCCTCGCCCGCCTTGAGGATGCCGCCACTCGCTGGCGGGACGCGATGGTCGAAGCGCTCCGCCCCGAGACCGATGCGATCCGCGACGAGTACGCGAGGGCGATGGAGCGCGTAGAGGAGGCGCGCGCCGCGCTCGCGGAGGCCGAAGACGCCGCGTGGGACGCGAACACGCGAGCGAGTAGCGCGGGGATGCGCCTGCACGACACCGCGCGCCTCACGCCTGCGGGCGTCGTCGCGAAGGTGCTCGCGGTCACCGAGGAGGAGGCCGAGGCCTTCCTCTCTGGCGTCCAGCCCGCGCCGGTCCCTGCGGCTCCCTCGGGTCCGCCCCTCCAGCGCGAACCGGCTTGGGTGCCCCCGGACGACGTGGCCGCATGGGAGCGCGATCAGGTGCGGATCGCGCTCGGGTCTGCGGAAGAGGAGGACTGAGACATGGCTGACGTTCGTCCCGCATTCACGAACCCCGACCGGTTCCGCGTCGCGGCGGAACAGATGGGGATGTCGGACCCGGAGCACTTGGCTGTTCGCGCGTTGGTGCTCAGCGAGCGACCGGAGGAACGCGCGCGAGCGCACGAAGCCGCCCTGATGTGGGCGGGGCTCCTCGCGACCGTGCTGGAGCACCGCGAGCGGAACGTCGATGAGGCGCTTCGCCTCCGACTCCTTACCCCCGCCGAGGCCCTCGAGGAGTGCCTCGCCTGGGTCCGCTCGGACGGGCATCGGCCCGCCTGGTCGGACGTCGTGGAGGCCCATCGGAGCAAGCTCGCGACGGGGGGGTACGCATGATGAACCGCCTCGTTCGAAGCGACTTCTCCGCCACGTTCGGCGACAAGCGCCCGGTCGAGTTGTTCGCCCCCGGCTCCTTCACAATCGGCGGGCAGCGCGAGGTGTACGACCGCGACCGTATCGCCCGGATCGCGGCGAACACGCGGCGCAACGCCGAGAGGTTCCCCGGTCTCGCGCGCCTCCCGCTGAAAGCCTCGAGCGGTCGTCCGCACACCGACGGAGCCCTGGATCAGATTGGCTGGATAGACCCGGCTTCGCTCCAGGTCTCCGAGGACGGCAGGCTCCTCGCGATGGCCGACGTGACGCACGAAGACGCCCGGAAGCGGCTCGAGGAGGGGACGTGGCGCTACGTCTCCGTAGAGCTGTACGGGCCCGAGGATCGAGACGAGAACACCGGCCACCTACTCGGGGAGGCGCTTCGCGGAGCCTCGGTCGTCCCCCACCCGAAACACAAGGGCGTCGGCGGCTTCGTCTTCGCCGAGGAGCTGGCCGAGGGGCGCGTAGCGCCGGACCGCGACATCCGCGCGGGCATCGCGCGGTACTACGGTAACGAGTCACCGGGGCCGTCGCGCACGCCCGCACCGGGTGTGTCCGAACGGGCGATCATCGAGGCCCTCGCCGGCCGGGGGCTGACGTGTTCGGAGGTCTCCGAACTTGCGCGCCGCGCGCGGGCGAAGACGGCAGAGCGACTCATCGCACCGAACCGAGACGCTATCAGGACGGGCATTCGCGGCTACTTCGGTCCGCCCTCCCGGCGGTAACTGACGACGCGAGTCCGGAGGGCGCGACCGCTCTCCGGACTCACCCCGCTGGAGGGCGGATTGGAGCGACACGTGGCGTTCATCCTACTGAACCAGACAACGTTCGAGGCCCAGGTCGAGGCCGCCCTCGGGGCGCTACTCGCGGCGAACGAGCCGGAGCCGAGGTTGTTCCTCGTAGACACGTCGACCCTCCGCAAGCGCGACTATCGGGGGTCGGCGCGTCGGCTGATCGTTCGGACCATACCGAACGGGTGCGGGGTGCGAACCGTATGGGCTCTCCGCCCGTGGGACATCCGCGCCGAACTCGAGTTCGCCGCCCCGTGCGCGCGTCGCGATCGCCGGGGGCGGGTCGTGCCGACGCGCGTTCCGGCGGCAGTAGCGGACGCGGTTCGCCGGCGTCTGCAGGAGTCCGAGGAGCCGCTTCTCCCGGTCCTCCGGCTGGAGCGTGGAGAGGCGGGTGCCGTCGATGTCTGAGCGCTACGACGCGCAAGCGGTCCTCGGGATGCTCATATCCGCCGACGACCAAGAGTGGCAGCGGGCCGTCGAACGGATGAACCAAGGGCTCGCGAACATCCAGAGGGCGTCGAAGCGGGCGACGGACACCGCGGCCGCCGGAGCCAAGAAGGCCGAGACGGAGTTCGCGCGGTGGGAGAAGGGCCTCCAGCGGATACAACACGGTATCGCCCGCCTCGGGAACTTCTCGGGCCGGACCTTCCAGACCATGCTCGGGCTGGTGATGCGGCTCACTGCGGCGTTCGGCGGGGCCGCCGCCGGAGCCGCCGCTTGGGGCCTACAGCTTCGCTCGCAGATCGACTCCGCGACGCGGACCATCGCGAACTTCGTCCGGAGCAACTCCACGGCGCAGGCGATCATCGGCAAGGTCCGCGAGTACGCCGCGAAGACCCCGTTCTTCTTTTCCGCCCTCGCCGGCGGAGCCAGACAAGCGGCCGCGTTCCGACTCTTCGGCCAAGGCGGCCCGTCACAGTGGGCGTACCGCTTCGGCGCGCTCGCGGCCGGCGGTCTCGGTACGTTCTCCGGCGAGGACGTTCAGCAGGCGGCGCGAGCGACAGGCTACCTCCGGACCGGTCGCAAGGGCGAAGCGATGGAAGCCCTGGCCCGGATGGGGGTCACTCCCGACGACCTCGCTCGCTATGGCGCGCGGTACAAGCGGACCTCCGTAGGCGTGAAGTGGGAGTCTTCGAACGAGGAGCTGATCCAGGCCCTCGCTCAGCTGATCGACGACCGCTACGTCCCCGCCCTGGAAGGCCTCTCGCGGACCCTCGGCGGGCGTTGGTCGACGTTCATGGACAATGTCCAGGGCCTCCTCGCGGACGCGACCGAGGGCCTCTACGAACTCCTCGTCGTGAACCTCGGGAAGGTCAACGACTGGTTCGAGAAGCTCCAGACCTCGCCTGGCTACGGCGAGGCGATGAAGAGCCTCGGCGAGATGTGGAAGAACCTCGGGGAGTGGGGCGAGCCCCGCCTCCAGGCGATGCTGCAGTACCTCGGGAGCCCGAAGGCCTTCGAGGACCTGAAGCGCTTCGGTCGGAGCGTCGTCGACGTCTTCGGGCCCGCCTGGGGAGCCCTCTCGGACCTCGCCCGCAACACGGACCCGAAGCGCATCGGCGAGCTGCTCAAGGCGCTCGTGGAGGGACTCGGGACGGTCCTCCGTACACTCGCGGCGCTTCCCCCGTGGGCCCAGAAGGGGCTCGTTGTCGGGGGGGTCGGAGCCTGGGCTCTGAACGCGACCGGAGTAGGGTCTATCGGCAGGGGCGTCTACGACGTCGCGAGGGCCGGTCTCGGCCGTCTCGGGGCCGCTCGGGCCGCCGCTGGCGCGGCGGGGGCTGCTACGGCCTCCTCGAGCGCCGTAGGGGCTGCCGGAGCCGCCGAGGGGCTCCTCACCGGTGCGACCGCCGGCGCAGGCATACGCGGGCTTCTAGGGCGCGCGGGCAGGTTCTTCGGAGGGCCCGCCCGGACCATCCATCCGTTCGCCGAGTACAGCGTCTACCGCCGGACCGCCGTTCCCGTCTCGCAGGAACTCGAGTGGGCCTGGGCACAGCAGCAGAAGTTTCGGGGCTCCTACGGCATGTACAACGCGACGCCGAAGCCGACCCCGACCTGGACCTGGCAGAAGGTCACCCCGTGGTGGCAGAAGTCGTTCGCGGTCCCCTCCGCCGGACAGCTCGGGGGCGCGGCGCTGTCGGCCGGAGCTACCGAGCTAGGCATCGGCCTACAGCGCGGCGGGATGCTCGCGAGGGCCTCTCAGAGCGCTTGGGAGGGCGGGGCGCTAGTCCGACCCCAAGGGCCGAACCCGTGGGCCTACGCGGGCTCTCTCGCGGGCCAGAGGGCCCTCGGGTGGGGCCTCGCGGGCGCGCAGGTAGGCGGGCCCGTCGTCGGCGCGATCACCGGCGGTGCGGGGGCCGTCGCGGGCGGGCTCGAGGGAGCGTTCCTCCACGGCATCGGCTCCGACATGCGGAAGAACCGAGCGGCCGCGTCCCTCCAGGACCTCCACGCGGCCCAGAAGCTCGTCGCCGCGACGCAAGGGCGCTACAAGGAGCTGCTCTCGCCGAACGGGCAGTACATGACCGAGGCGAACCGCGCCGCGTTCCTGGGCTACGTCTCGAAGATCACGAACGAAGAGGGCCTCTCGCAGTCCGTCCGGGACCTCTTCGCCGAACGCCTTCGCGGGAAGGCGTCGGGCGTCAACTGGAACGCCGTGGACTTCATCCCGAGACAGCAGCAGGCAGCCGCGAACCTCGCGGCGCTCGCGGCCGAACGGAACAACCAGCCCACGATGGAGCGGAACTCCGGCTTCCGGCTCCGGACGACCGCCGGCGCGATGGGCTACGGCCAGGCCGTGACGATCAACGGGACCTTCTACATCAACGACCCCGGCGAGGTAGGCGGGATAGTCCGCGAGATGATGGCGGACGCCGGGGTGGGCGAGTAGGAGGACGGGCTCCGGGCCTCTCGCCCGTCTCCTGACCGGGGGGCCCGGAGCACTTGGGGGAGGACTAGCGAACGTTAGTTTTGGCCTGGCACGGACATTCCGATAACCGTTATTATCTGCCTATACTTCGGAAGGAGCGATAGGCGGATGAACAAGACAGCGATCGCGAAGCGGGACCCGAGGACGGCGCTCGAGGTAGTGGAGGACTGGGCGGGCCTGAAGGGCGAGGAGCGCATCCGGAGGGCGGCGGCGGCCGTCCGCGACCACGAGCCGAAGCGCGTCCGTGAGATCGAGGAGGAGTTGAAGCCGGCGCGCCGGGCCCTCTGGTCGGCTCAGAGGAACGCCGAGAAGACCCCCGCGCCCCGAGGAGCGAAGACCGCGCTCGAGACGGCGGAGAAGCGCGTCCGCGAGCTGGAGAGGGACCTCGCGGCCGCTGAGCCCCTCTTCGGTCTCCTGCGCTCCTACATGCTCACCAAGAGCCGCAAGCGGACGAAGACCAGCGAGAACACGCTGAGGGCCTACCGCGTCGCCTTGCGGCAGCTCCTCGAGTGGACCGCCGAGAACGGGCTGAAGATCCACCGTCTCGACGACGACGATGCGGCCCGGTTCGCCGCTTACCTGGAAGCTCAGGGCCTGTCCGGCTCCTCCGTGAACGCGAGGCTCGCGGCGTGCGTGACGTTCTGGAAGGCGCTCCGGTGGGCGGGCCTCCATCGGGCGGCCGGGGCGGACAAGCTCGAGGGGAACCCGTGGGCCGATGTCCACGGCGCGCCCGACAGGAAGTCCGGAGACGACGTGCAGCCCTATACGGCGGACGAGTTCCGCGCGCTCGTCGGACAGGCCCGCCGGGACATAGAAGCGGCCAGGGAGCGGTTCGCGGAGACCGGGAGCCTCGCCCACGCCCGCCAACTCGCGGCCGCGCGCCGGATGGTGCCGACCCTGCTGCTCGGGGGGCTCGCTGGCCTCCGCGTCTCCGAGCTGTGCGCCCTGACCTGGGAGAGCGTTGACCTCCGAACGGGCACCCTCACCGTGGTGGCCGGCAAGGGGAACAAGACCGCCGACGTGCCGCTGACCGAGCCCCTCGTCGAGGTCCTCCGCGACTATCGGCCCCGAGGCGCGTCGGGCCGCGTCCTCGGAGTGGAGGTCCGCCGCGTCTCGGACGCCCTCGAGCGCCTCTGCAAGCGAGCGGGCGTCCCGTTCAAGGGAGTGCATGGTCTCCGCCACCACGCCGGCACCGAGTACTACCGGGCGACGCGAGACCTTCGGGGCACCCAGGAGTTCCTCCGCCACTCCAGCTTGGCGATGGCCCAGCGGTACGCCCACCTCGTAGCGTCGGACGTTCGGGAGGGCGTGAAGGCGTTGGGGGAAGGTTTCGCTCGGGCGCTGGTCGCGTAGACGAGCCGCCCGAGGATGTAGGCCGGTAAGAGCGCTTATCCGCAACATGCACCACTTCGTCGAACGCTCCCGCTCCGTCTCCGGCGCGGGAGCGTCGCGTTTCGGAAGAGGTCCGCACCCCGCGACGAGGAGGCGCAGAAACACCTTGACTCGGGTATCTTACTAGGGTATTACTGAGGTAAGAGTCTTACTCGACTCATACCGATAGAGGAGGTGCTCCGATGCGCAAGACGATCTACCTGCGAGACGAAGACGCCGAGGTGTTCGAAGAGGCCGAGGCGCTGCTCGGAGAGGAGTCGTTCAGTTCCATGCTGGCCGACGCGGTGAAGGGCTGGGTGGAGGCTCGGAAGGGTCAGTTCGAAGAGCACTCGCTCCAGCCGTGGGAGGGAGACGAGGGCGGGACAGCGAGGGGAAGGCCAGTGCGGTTCGTCGGGCGGCGCGTGTACTCGGCTGGCGGGGACGAGTGGGCCTTCGTAGTCTACGAGACGCGCGGAGGGAAGATCGTTGTCTACGCCACCTGGCTGGACATCAATGCTTCGAGCCCTCAACACGACGTGGGCTACGCGCAGGTCGGAGTGTACGACTCCATCGATGATGTCCCCCGACGGAACAGCAAAGGGAAGTTCGTCGGAGGCAAGGCGGACGAGCCGAGAGAGCACTGGGTCGACGAGGACATGTGGGCCGAGGCGAAGCGCTCCCTCGAGGGTCCCGCCTACGACTGGATCGACTGAAGCGCCCCGGAGCGGTGGAACGCACGGAGCCACGGCGCGAGACTGAAGGCCCCTCGCGCGGCGATACCGAGAGGCGGGGATCCAGGGTGAGGACTCACAACGGCGTCTTCTGGAGGCTCCTGGTAGCGGAGACCGAGGACTGCATCGGCCTCGGCTGGTGGGAGAACGGACGGCCGCGGTGGATGCTCTGGAAGCACCCGCTCGCGGCGGAAGTGGACGAGGCGCTTCGGCTCCTCCTCGACTATCTGCCGAAGTCCGAGCTGTTCCGCGCCGGAGCGGAGCCCGCCGGCGAACGCTTCGACGTCTCGAACCCGGAGCACGCTCACTGCCTCTTCGCGAAGGCGCTCCCTTGGTTCACGGGAGGCGCTATCGCCTCCGAGGCGGACACGTCCCGAACGACCGTCCCGACCCCCGAGGAGGAGCCGGGGCACCCCGTTGTCTTCTCGGCTTGACCGCCCGCCTTTCGGCGGGCGACCACGACCCCAAGGAGGGGTAGCGAATGGCACAGGTAGTGTTCGACGGACGGCTGGCACGGAGGCTGTTCCGAGCGGTATGGCACCGGAGGCCGAACGCCATCGAGGACCTACAGCTTGCGGCGTGCGTTGCGAGGGCCGACCTAGACGGAACCGTCCCCGAGGTCGAGCCGGACCGACCCGAGACAGCGTTCACGTTCGCGCTGCTCGATAGGCTAACGGACGCCGCCGACGCGGCAGGAGTGGACTTCTGCTTCCCAGGAGCGGAGGGGCGCTCCGACCAGGCGGAGGAGCTGTGACGGGCCGCCTCTGACCCGACCGGAGCGCGACGACCAGTCTACCACGACGAAGCGGCCCTGCCCTTGTGGCGGGGCCGCTCTTCGTTCCGGGTGGGTGGCTCGGAAGTGGAACGGGAGGACGCCAGTAGCGCCCTCCCGAGGATAGGCCTTACGCGCCCCAGGTAGGGGGCGGCGAGTGGTGGGGGCGACGGGACTTGAACCCGCACAGCCATGCGGCCAAAGGAACCCAAGTCCTCCGCGTCTGCCTGTTCCGCCACGCCCTGAATGGAGCGCGTCCACGGTATTATAGCACACCCAGCGTGCGGAGCCGTTCGAAAACCCCTCGCGTCGTCCCCTAGCGCCCGCGAGAGGCGCTCCCGAGCGTTCGGAGGGTAAGGACACCGGGCTTCGCTCGGGCTCCAGCCTCGGGCGACGGAGGGGGGGGCACCGGCCCAGCTGATAAGCCGGTGCCCGGTCCGCCGAGGACGGGTGTCTGGGTCTGGGGGGGGGGATGGCTGATGGTGGGTTTGCCCTCGGCGGACGCGGGGCTTGTTCG